>JANQGS010000101.1 GCA_028277195.1 Candidatus Gastranaerophilales bacterium | reverse complement strand
CGGTTAATGTCTGGAGCAGTATAAGCGAAGCGGGAGCGATGAATTTTGGAAAATCCGGCTTTGCCGGTTTTCAAAAATTCAAACTCATTCATGCATAACAGAGGAGCTTAAAATGGAATTTCTCAGGGAAAATAAAAAGACAATTGTTTTAATTATTGTTATTTCATTTGTTTTATGGACTGTTAGCGCAATGCTTATGCCTTTATTATTCGGGTAATTTGAAAAAGTCGAAATTTTAATATGAAAACAATTTTACCTAAGAGTCTCATTTATTTTTTGCTGGTTTGCTTCCTGGCATTGGCCGGTGTTTTACAGCCTTTATCCTCATGGGCAAACACCCAAAAAGAAATAGAAAAACAAAAACTGCAAAAAAAAATAAATGAATTAAAAACAAAGGAAAAAGTTGAAATAAAAAAACTGACCTCAACCCAAAAAAACCTTGAAAAAACAAAAAAAAGCATTAAAACCTATGAAAACCAGCTCTGGAATTCCAGGATAAATATGTCAAAACTGGAGTCAAGGCTTAACTCCCTTAACAGGGAACACGAAAAACTGGCCCGCTCAACAGGAAAGAGAATCCGTGAAATATACAAGGGCGAGAGGGTAAGCCTTCTTCACGTTATTTTCGCGTCAAAAGATGTTTCAACCTTTTTTGACCGGCTGTATTACCAAAAAGCAATGGTTAAGAAAGATAAGGAACTAATGGAGCGGCTAAAGCGAAAATCCGGTGAAATAACCCGGTCAAAAAGGGATTTTGAGTATGAAAAAAAGAATATATCCTGGACACTCAGCTCAATGAACAAGAAAAAAATGCGCCTTAGTTATGCGGTACAAACGAGCGAGTATCTTATTGAAAAACTGAGAACGGACAGGGAAGCGTATGAGCAGGCACAAAGAGAACTGGAGAGCATTTCCAGGGATATAGAAAAAAACATAGCCGGTACGATTTCTACGGAAACGGTTGACTCGGCGTTTATAAGGCCGATTGTCGGGGCTATAACATCAGGTTTCGGCTGGCGGAGGCATCCCATATTCAGGAGCACAAGGTTTCACTCAGGCGTTGACATAGCAGGGCCGAACAGAACTCCCGTAAAGGCGTCAAATTCGGGGAAAGTAATTCATTCCGGCTGGTACGGCGGTTATGGAAAGGTTGTAATAATTAACCATGGCACGCTGCGGGACGGGGATTACGCCGGACGTAAGGTTTCAACCCTTTATGCGCATATGTCGTCAACCATAGTAAGTGTGGGGAATTATGTTAAGAAGGGGGATGTGGTTGGTTATGAGGGTTCTACGGGTTACAGCACCGGCCCGCATTTGCATTTTGAGGTAAGGATTGACGGAAAGCCCATAAATCCCTTGAAGTTTATTAAAAGATAATAAATTGCTGATTATTTCATTACATCAATTACCATGCTGTAATACTTTTCCTATTCCATAAGTTTATTTTTTATGGTAAATAATGATAGATATAGTTAGCTGCAGGAACTAAACTAAATAATAACTTGCCCTGATAGCTCAGCTGGCCTAGTGAGGCTTGACTCACGAAGAGTATAAAAAAATTGCTCTATCCAGCTGTAAGGGATAAACTAAATAATAACCTGC
>JANQGS010000179.1 GCA_028277195.1 Candidatus Gastranaerophilales bacterium | reverse complement strand
CCCGGAATCTCATGAATGAGTGCGACCGGGTCTTACTCCCGCTTCGCCTGAGATTCTGAAACAAGTTCAGAATGACGGAAAAATTTTTTATCATCTACTTATTAAAAAAAATCTTGCAACCGGGAATTGGTTGTGTTAGTTTTTGAATTTATATTAAAAGTAGAAAAAAAAATGGAAAAAAAATTAACAATTAACACAAATAACATATCCGGAGAAATTTCCTTGAGAAGCAAGAATATTAAGGCTGAGCTAAAATCAAGGTATTTAGTGCATAAGCTAAAAAGAGATTTTATTTATAAAAAATTTGAAAGTATTTAATTTTTTACGGGTTGCGGTTCTGCGAATATTTCTTCTTTTTCTTTAAGGTTTAGCTTGATGTAAATTTCCCTTAATTTACTTACCACAAATTCAGGGTCATTGTTTATCCACATAAACGCTTTTGCTGCTTCCTGCGGTGTAATAACGCCGTTGTAAACATCAACGCAGTCCTGGAATATTAGCCAGGAGAGCAGCTTGCCTATTGTTATTCTGCCCGTTGGCTCAATCTGGTCAATTATATAACCGACAGGACCGAGTTCATCAGCTTTTAAAATCCCGTCATTATCATTGTCAAGCGTGTTTAAATATATAGTGGCAAATGCCAGTCCATATTCAAGGTCTATTTCACCGGTTTCCTCATCAATCTCCGCGTAAGGAATATAAGCTGTTGAAAATTTTTCTATAGCCGGGTTTTTGCAGGCATCTTCCATGTCTATTTCGCCCTTGAGAAGTTTTCTTGCTTTTTCCTCAGCTATTTTTTTGCCTTCAATAAAGTATCTCATAAGGTTGGATGCGGCATTTGCGCCTCTTCCTTCGGCTGTGCTTGCGTCGTATTCGCCATATAAGTTGTTAATCAATAACATAACCTGTAATCTCCTCTCCTGATATGATAGTCTAGTTTTTTAAAACCCTTGTATATTATTAAAAACAAGTTCAGACCCGAATTTGCTACCTAAATAATATGCAGTTTATATATAATTTACCTGCAATTACTTACACAGATTGAAAAATTTGAAAAAATTCTAAGTGTAGAACTCCTCAAGAGCCGCGCTTTTGCCGCTAAATACAGGAATAACGCCGTCCAGGAAAACAAAGGAAAGTGACTCGCCCAGCTCGCCGTTAACATTATAAAGTTTTAAACTGCCATTGTTGGAGGCGCAGGTTTTAAATATATGAACAACCAGGTTCAATATTTCCGCATTATTGCGATTTACGCTTTCAAGGTCAAGCAGGATATTACCGTAGCCTGAAACCGCAAGGTTCAGGGCTTCCATTTTCAAATCATCGATAACCCCTGTTTTAAAAATGTTTTTAACCTTAATAGAAACAATGCCTTTTTCCCTGTCCTCTATGGTGGTCTTTATTTGAGGGGAGGGCCCTCTTTTTATTTCATCAATCCGCCTGAGCGTATCAAGTATTTTTAAGTGCCAGTCACGGGTTTTAGGTATAAAATCAAAAGCCCCCCCCTCAAAACACTGCTTTATAAGCTCTTTATCCTCAGTCCCGGAGATTATCACGACTTTAGAGTCATTTTTCCCCGTTTTTTCGAGCTTAATTATTTTCTCGAGCAGTTTAAGCCCGTCCTCTGCTTCCGGGAGGAACAGGTCGAGAAAAATATGGTAGAAATCGTGTTTTTTGCACAGGTCAAGCGCTTCATCGTGATTCCTCGCTATAAAGGCGGTATAGCCCGACTTTGCAAGCAGCTTTGAAAGCTGCAGGAGCGAGACTTCAAGGTCGTCAATAACTAAAATATTCTTATTGCTTTTAATATCCTTATCATCAATTTTTTCAGGGTAATATGGCGTTAGTTTTTTTTCGATTTTTATTAACGCTTCCGAGATATTTTGCGCGCTAACATTATCAGGAG
>JANQGS010000163.1 GCA_028277195.1 Candidatus Gastranaerophilales bacterium | reverse complement strand
AACGCTATGTTTTTGAAATCCCCCGACGAAGAACACTGGGTTTCAGCGAGTTTTTTCGCTGAAACCCAGTGAAATGATTTTTACCCTGTCAAACTTCCGGGATTCAAGGCGCATATTATAGCCCGGAACGCCGGGCATGGTTCACATGTGGCGTTTGCAAAAATTTTACTATAGAAGCCATAAAGCAGCTAGTTAAGGGATAAAACCCTTGACGCAAAATGAACAGCGTTGAGCATACCATGGCTTCCTATTGCCATTGTAGCGACCGGCACGCCTTTAGGCATCTGGGCAATTGATAACAGGGCATCCACTCCGTTCAAAGGGCCTGTATCCCTCGGCACGCCTATAACGGGAATTTTAACCTTTGCCGCCACCACCCCGGGCAATGCGGCTGCTAAACCGGCGACGGCTATGATAACCTTTGTGTTTTCCAGGCTTTCCAAGTATTTTATCAACTCCTCAAGGTTTCTATGAGCTGAATAAACCCTGAACTCTGTTTCTATTTTTAATTCAGCCGCCAGCTTCAACGCCGGCTCAACAAATGCCCTGTCGCTCTCAGAACCCGCAATTATCACAACTTCTTTCATTTTTTAACTCCTCTTTTTATAATCCAAGATGTAACTTTACCTTTTCCTCAACTTCCTTCAATTTTTCCGGGGATATTATTCCAAGTTTAGTCTTAAGCCTTGATTTATCAAAAGTATTTATATCAGCAGCACGAACCATACTGGGAACTTTAAGGTTATTTTCCTTATCAGGCCTTACTATTACAGTAAGCAGCAGTTTTTTAATATTACTCGTAAGGGGAGCAACGCTAATTTTTGAGGTTTTCCTGTTTGCGATGTTATTTGATAAAATCAAAGCAGGCCTGGTTTTCCTGATTTCCGTGCCCACTGAGGGCTCAAAGCTGGTAAGCCAGATTTCGCCCCTTTTCGGGAAAACATTATTGCCCATCTTCTTCTCCTTTTAGAAAATCCTCACACGCAGACCTTTCCCAATCCTGCCAGAAATCCTTATCATCCTCCCTGCAAAAATCATCGAATTCCTTATACGCTTTTTCAAGCTCTTCTTCCCGTTTTTTTCTCCTAAAATCCTCCAGTATCGTAACAATGGTTTTGCTGCGATTTTTTCCCTGTTCATCAATAAAATCAATCATTTCTTCAGGAATTGAAATTGAAATTTTTGGCATAAATTTTTATTCCCTTTTTGTTTTTATGGTAGCATAAACCGGTAGGAATTTCAACACTCCCGGCAATTGCACGAACATCCGCCTTTATTATAGAGGCTCACTTCCCCGATATCTTTTCTATAAATTTTATCATTAAAATCCAGCTCGCTTATGGCGTCATAAATATATTTCTGGGCGCAGGGTCCTGTCTGGCATACGGAAAGCACTCTTCCTCCGTTTCCGACAATAGTCCCGCCTTCTTTTTTAACGCCCGCAAAAAATATTTCCACGCCGTGGTTTTGAATAACCTCATTTATATTTCCTATAACACCGCCTTTTGCGGGATTTTCAGGATAACCCGCCGCTGCGACCACCACGCAGAAAGTTTGCCCTTTTTTCCACTTAAGGCTTACCTTATGGAGCTCTTTATCAACGGTTGTTTTAAATACTTCAAGCAGGTCCGAATCAAGATGCATTAACAATGGCTGGGTTTCCGGGTCCCCAAAACGCATGTTATACTCCAGCACCTTTAACCCTTGTTTTGTCATAATAAGCCCTGAGTAAACCACGCCCGTAAACTCGGCATGCTCATTTTTAAGGGCGTTTTCAAGGTTTTTTGCATACTCTTCAAGAGCCCTGTATTCGTCCCCGGTCAGCGAAACCGGGCAATATGCTCCCATTCCCCCGGTATTAGGGCCTTTATCCCCTTCAGAAAGTTTTTTGTAATCCCTTGCAGGGATAAAAGGCAACAGTGTCTCGCCGTCCCAGAGCGATATTAAGGAAATTTCCGGGCCTTCAAGGTATTCTTCGACCACTACCTTACTGGAAGCCTCTCCAAATTTGCCTTCAAGGTATTCTTTAAGGGTCATTTCCGCATCCACCCTGCTTGCGGCAATATAGACACCCTTGCCCGCAGCCAGCCCGTCAGCTTTTAACACAACAGGAACACTAAACCTGTCCAGCACGTTATAAACATCTTCCGTCCCGGTTATGGTTTCATATTTTGCCGTGGGGATGTTGTTCCTGAGCATAAACTCCTTTGCGCGGGATTTTGAGCCCTCAAGCATTGCCCATTTTTTATCCGCTCCAATGGCAGGAATCCCTGCTTTCTTAAATTCATCGACTATTCCCCCCATCAAGGGGTCTTCCGGCCCTACCACCAGCAGGTCAACGCCTTTTTCCCCCGAAATTTGCGCAAGCACGGAAAAGTTTTCAGCTTCTATAACCTCTCCCAGCCCGGCAAAGCCGTCATTGGGCTTACACAGGTATAATTTTTCAAGTAACGGTGATTGTTTTATCTTCCGGGCAAGTGCGTGCTCTCTTGCTCCTCCTCCGTATATAAGAACTTTCATTTTTTCAACCTCCTTAATTTACTCAGGCCCCTTAAGCCGTTCTAAAATATGCTCAGGAACCGTTTCAGGCAGTTTGCCCTCATCATAAAGTTTTTTGTAAATAAAAAGTCTTCTTCTTTTGAGAAACCTTGTTTTTTTCAGTTTTTTTTGCTCTTCCCGCTGCTTAAGCAGCTCCGGGTCAATCGGTTTTTCCGGCTCTTTTACATTAAAACTGAAAAAATGCTCTTTAGCAAGGCCGGGCCCAAGCCTTATAAACTCTGTTTTAACCCTGTGAGCGCCGGTTTCAGGGGGGACGGGCCCTGCGGTAAAAAACGCTTCCTTATAGTCCCTGTCTGCCTTCACTACCTCGCTGAGGATTTTTTCATCACCAGGATTGTATAAATCAAATTTTAAAAAATCACCCTCCTTAAAATTAAACCCGTAAGCCCACAAATAAACAAAAGGCGCGTCATTAAGGATTTCAACCCCGTTATAACTGCCCTGCCTTATTTTTCCCGGCTCAGGCTTTTCAATGGATATTCCCGTATTTACAATCGCAAAATCCACGGGCTTTAAACCCTCCTTAACCGGGGGACTCCATAAAGGCTCAGAGAGCGCCCCATCCTTAAAAACCGCAAAATGCATCTGCGGGAACTCAACCTCGCCAGACATGCCGAGTTCCGCTATTTGAGAGCCTTTTCTGGCAAAATCACCTGCTTTTACCAGTATACTGCCTTTTTTCAGGTGACCATACAGGGTTTTCCATTCGTTATTATGCTCGATTATTACTGCATTTCCGTATTTTGTATTATTTTGCTCGTCTTTTTGAACAAAAACAACCGTGCCATGCTCGGCTGAGAGCACCGGAATACCCTTTTCCATTTGCGATATTGATTTTATGGCAATATCAGTTCCCTGTTTATCGGAATTTATAACCCAGCAATTTTCATTCAACCGGCAGGAAACAGGGAATTGCATTTCCGCCGGGGACTGCGGCCTGTTTTCGCAAAACAGGGGTCCGGCGAAAAACAGGCAGGGAATAAGGGCCATAAAACCGGTTAAGTAAAGTCTTTTCATATTTTTATTATAAAGCATTTTTCCCTGCCCGGCGTAAATATAGTTAATACAGGTAATGATAAAAAAAATCTATTTTCGGATAATTGTTTTGTGAGAACCAGTTTAAAATAATAAGGAGAATATTACTATGCAAGTAGAAATTATTCCCGGATGCATTGCATGTGGAGCGTGTGTTTCAATAAACAGTGATATTTTTGAGCTTACAGATACAATTCATTTACATCCCGAACATATCCCCGGAAATGAGGAGGATTGCAGGGCCGCAGCAGAAGCCTGCCCGGTAAATGTTATTAAGATACGCGAAGGCTATTAGCGGTCCAAGAAAATAAGCGATAAAAGGAACAAAGCCTTCACACACCTATTTATTGGTAATCTTTTTCAGGTCCCTCTCTGCGTTTTTAAGGGAAAATTTTGCAAGGGGCTTTCTTGTCCTGTTGTCATAAAACACCAGCCAGTGCTTTTTCTTCGGGTTATCAACAGAAAAGGAGAGCCTGCCTATGGATTTTGAATTGGGCACTATTTTCTTAAACCACAAATCCGTATAACCAAAGGGTGAGGCGTAGTAAACCGTTTTGTACTCGCTAACCAGTGCCATATCAAAGGTGCTGAAGGTTTTCTTTGTCCTGTTTTCTATGTTAAGGGTTAATGTTATAGTGTTTGGCTCGCCAAAAGGGTCTTTCTCAACTCTGTATGAAGTTATTTTGACGCTTAACCCTTCGTAGTGCAACTCCTTATCCCTGAGCGCTTCCTCGGTAAACACCGGCAGCTCAAGGTTTTCAGCTATTTTAACGTTGATTTCATCACCCGGTGCAATAAGAACTTCCTGCCCCTTTCTTACCATGGAAGCTGTAAGCCCTACAACAGCGCCTACACCGGCACCTCCTGCTACGGTACCGCCTTTTGTTGCTATAGCTGTCCCTAATCCCAGGAACTTCAGGGCCATAAGTCCGCCTATAACACCTCCGGCCACTGTATATGCCGTATCTTCAAGCACTATTTTAGCCGTTTCAGCCGCAATGTGGCGTTTAGTGGTCATACTGGCTTCAATTGGTATTTTCCTGTTATCAGGGGTTATGAGGTAGTCAAATTTAACGTTTATATAGCCGTCCCTGCCCAGTCTTTTGCTGTTGCGGATTTTTGTTACGGTACCATGGGCGATTGTGCCG
>JANQGS010000082.1 GCA_028277195.1 Candidatus Gastranaerophilales bacterium | reverse complement strand
AAAAAAGAAATCCGGAAATAAAAATTTTTTTCGAAAGCGCAATGCGTAAGCAGAGAGCGTTTTTTAGGAAAATCCGGCTTTGCCGGTTTTCCTAAAAATGCAAGACGGGTAAACCCGAAAACTCATTTCACTATAAATACCTGTGTTTTACTGTTCATTTTTTTGGTGCTATAGTAATCACAGGAAACAGACAAATGCCCGGAAAAAAAGAATTAAATAAAATACTGGTAATAGGTTCAGGCCCGATAATAATCGGCCAGGCCGCTGAATTTGACTATGCGGGGACCCAGGCATGTAAAGCCCTTAAGGAAGAGGGGTTTGAGGTTGTACTGGTCAACAGCAACCCCGCTACCATAATGACAGACGATAATATAGCCGACCACGTGTATATCCAGCCCTTAAACATTGAAGCGCTGGAATATATTATAAATAAGGAAAAACCGGATGGGCTGCTGCCGACACTGGGCGGGCAAACAGGGCTTAACCTGGCCATAGAGTTATATGAAAAAGGTATTCTTGAAAAATATAACGTGAAATTACTGGGGACTTCAGTTGAGGCTATTAAAAAAGCTGAAGACAGGGAGAGCTTTAAAAATTTAATGCAGGACATAGGCGAACCCATACCCCCAAGTACTATTGTGGATAATATTGAGGATGGAATAAGGTTTGCGGGGGAAATAGGCTACCCGGTTATTGTGAGGCCAGCTTATACCCTGGGCGGAACCGGTGGGGGAATTGCCCAAAACGAGCAGGAGCTCAGAAATATAATCTATACGGGACTCTTATATAGCCGAATAAACCAGGTATTGCTGGAAAAGAGCGTTGCAGGCTGGAAGGAAATAGAATATGAGGTAATGCGCGATTCGAATGATACCTGTATAGTCATATGTAATATGGAAAATATTGACCCCATAGGTGTGCACACAGGCGACAGCATAGTTGTTGCCCCGTCACAAACCCTCAGGGATGAAGAGTATCACCTGTTGAGAACGTCATCGCTTAATATAATCCGTTCACTGAAAATAGAAGGCGGATGTAATGTGCAGTTTGCCCTCAATACGGAGAACATGGAGTATGTTGTTATTGAGGTGAATCCCCGGGTGAGCCGCTCGTCAGCCCTTGCATCCAAGGCTGCGGGTTACCCTATAGCAAAAATAGCCGCTAAAATTTCTGTGGGCTTTAACCTGCACGAAATACCAAATTATGTAACCAGGAAAACAATGGCCTCATTTGAGCCGGCACTTGATTATGTTGTGACAAAAATCCCTAAATGGCCTTTTGATAAGTTCTCCTACGCTGACAGGACTCTCGGAACCCAGATGAAAGCCACCGGGGAGGTCATGGCAATTGACAGGAACTTTGAAAGCTCATTCCTTAAGGCTGTAATATCCCTTGAGGGAAGGGAAACCGGGCTCAGAAAAGAGCACCTGTCCCTGCTTTCAAAGGATGAGTTAATGAAAAAATTGGAAGTGGCTGATGACGAAAGGATTTTCACGGTTGCAGAAGCCCTGAGAAAGGGAGTGTCAGTAAAAAGGGTAAATAAAATAACCAAAATCGACAGGTGGTTTGTTAAAAAAATCAGCAATATCATAGAGGTTGAAAACCGCCTGCAAACAGAGCCTATGACTATAGAACTCCTTAAAAGGGCTGAGTCTATGGGCTTTACTGATGTTGAAATACAGGATTTATCAAAGGAGTCAATCGAAACACTCGATACACTGCGCCGGGCGCACAACCTGTACCCTGTTTACAAGATGGTTGACACCTGCGCGGCCGAGTTTGAGTCGGCAACTCCATATTATTACTCTACTTTTGAGCAGGAAGAGGAAAACGTTATAAGCAAGAAAGAAAAGATAATCGTGCTTGGCTCAGGCCCTATCAGGATAGGGCAGGGTATAGAGTTCGATTATTGTTCGGTTCACGCTGTTTGGGCCATAAGAGAAGCAGGCTATGAGTCAATAATAATTAATAATAATCCTGAAACAGTAAGCACAGACTTTGATACCTCTGATAAACTTTATTTTGAGCCGCTGTACATTGAAGATGTCTTTAACGTGGTGAGAAAGGAAACCCCAAAAGGTGTAATCGTACAATTTGGTGGGCAGACAGCCATAAACCTTGCCCCAAAGCTCCTGAAACGAGGCGTCCAGATACTGGGGACTTCCGTAGAGTCAATAAACGTGGCGGAAGACAGGAATCTTTTTGAAAGGCTGCTGCGGGAGCTCGGCATACCCCAGCCAAAAGGAGCTGCCGTAACAACCCTTAAGGAAGCGGTTATTGCGGCTAACGGGCTGGGGTATCCCGTACTGGTAAGGCCGTCTTACGTTATCGGAGGGCGGGCAATGCAGGTTGTTAACACTGACGAGGAACTTACATCATACGTTAAAGAGGCGGTGGCTTTGTCTTCCGAGTATCCAATCCTTATAGACCAGTATATAGAGGGGACAGAAGTAGAGGTTGACGCTATTTCCGACAGGGAGGACATACTAATCCCCGGCATAATGGAGCATATTGAGCGCACAGGTGTACATTCCGGGGACAGTTTTTGCTCATATCCCACTCGCACAGTGCCTGAGCACGTTATCAGCAAACTGGCAGCTTATACCGAAAAGATTGCAAAAGCCCTCCAGGTAACGGGTTTGATGAATATACAGTTTGTTGTCAAAGGCGATGACGTGTATGTAATAGAGGTCAACCCCAGGGCCTCACGTACCGTGCCTATTATAAGCAAGGTGACGGGAGTTCCTATGGTAAAGCTGGCCGTACAGGTCATTGCAGGGGATAAATTAAAAAATTTGGGTTATGGAACGGGATTATTGCCTTCAACCTCTTTAATTGCGGTTAAAGCCCCGGTTTTTTCCTTTCAGAAGCTAAATAATGTTGATACTGCCTTAACTCCGGAGATGAAATCAACCGGGGAGGTACTGGGTATAGATTCAAGCTATGAAAAAGCCCTTGTAAAAGCATTTCAGGGGGCGGGTTTTAGCTTCCCGGAAAAAGGCAATGTAATGATTTCAATCAAAAAAGCTGACAAGGAGGAAATATTGCCTATTGCCAGGGAGTTCCAGGCTCTCGGGTTTGGCATAATCGCAACCCAGCTCACTTCCGAATTTTTAAGGAAACACGGCATACACCCGCAGGAGGTGGACAAGTTTGACTTTGACACCATACGCGACATGATAAAAAATAAGCAGGTTAATATTGTGATTAACACCCCAACAATAGGTAAGGACGTTAGAAGGTGCGGGTTCAGGTTGAGAACGTACTCGGAACAGTACAGAGTGCCCTGTTTTACGTCCCTTGATACGGCAAAGGCTTACTTACTGGCGTTAAAGACACTAAAAAAAGGCGAAAAAGTGACTTATGACAAGATAAAAGATTATATGGCGGAAGGGGTTAAACTGTAATGAAAAAAGCGTTTATAACGGGAATAACGGGCCAGGACGGCTCATATTTGACGGAATTGCTACTGGAAAAGGACTATGAGGTACACGGGCTCATAAGAAGGTCCAGTTCGTTCAATACCGGCAGGATTGACCACTTATACCGCGACCCGCACCTGAAAGGGACAAAATTATTCCTGCATTACGGTGATTTATCCGACTCTTCCAATGTTTCCAGGATGCTTGAAAAGATACATCCTGATGAAATCTACCACCTCGGCGCACAAAGCCACGTCAGGGTAAGTTTTGATATACCTGAGTATACCGGGGATGTCACAGGGCTGGGTGCATTAAGGCTTTTGGACGCTATCAGGGAAACACAGATAAAGACAAGGTTTTACCAGGCATCTTCAAGCGAGCTGTTCGGTAAAGTGCAGGAAGTCCCACAAAAGGAGACCACGCCTTTCTATCCCCGCAGCCCGTATGCTGTTGCCAAGCTATACGCTTACTGGGCAACCGTAAACTACAGGGAGAGCTACGGCCTGTACGCATGTAACGGCATCCTGTTCAACCATGAGTCTCCCAGGCGCGGCGAAACCTTTGTTACAAGGAAAATAACAAAAGCCCTTGCCCGTATTATGGCCGGGAAACAGAATAAACTATACCTCGGAAACCTTGATGCAAAAAGGGACTGGGGATATGCAAAGGATTATGTTGAGGCTATGTGGCTAATGTTGCAGCAGGATGAGCCTGATGACTTTGTTATAGCTACCGGGAAAACGCATTCTATCAGGGAATTCCTTGATGAAGCCTTTGGATACGTGGGGCTGGACTGGAATGAGTATGTGGAGATTGACCCTCGCTATTTCAGGCCCGCAGAAGTCGACTTATTAATCGGCGATGCAACAAAAGCAAGACAAAAACTCGGATGGCAGCCCGGCATTAACTTTAAGGAACTGGTAAAAATTATGGTGGACGCAGACCTGGAAGCAGAGGGAATTGCAAAAAAAAGCTATGATCCATCAGGGATGCATAGCTAAATAGGGATATGTGTATCGTCGTCTTCTAAGGAGTACAAATTCCATATTAATAGTTCCGTTTGAGTATTACATCATCTATAATTATGAAAAAATAAAAATGGGAAAGAAAAAATTTATAAGTATTCTTTTTAATTGCTGTAGCGTTTATAACAGGATATACGTTAATAAGGAAGGCACGGCATATGCCGGAAGATGCCCTAAATGCCTCAGGCCCGTCAGGGTCAGGATAGGCTCAGGGGGCGTTGACGCGAGGTTTTTTGAGGCGTTTTAACCTGCCCGTAAAATAATAAAAAAGGCCCTTGTATAAAGGACCTTGAGCTTTGAAGACAAGAGCTTTTGAAGAAGATAATGAAGTAGTTATATATCTATTATTACATATGGATATGCTTGTGCATCCAACTAAGGGTGTATTTTTTTACCGGCATAGCCGTGTTAACTCTAAATATATTAAAATAAGTTAGACAGAGTAGTGGGATATTGAAAAATGTTTTCAGATTCACCCTTATACATTGCCTATATTGACCCGGGTACCGGCAGTTTTGTCGCCCAGGTAATTGCAGCCAGCGCAATAGGAGTTCTTGTTGCCGTTAAAAGTTTCTGGGTTAACATAAAGTTATTTTTCTTAAACATATTCCAAAAAAAACAAACCCCGCAGCAAGAAAATAATAAAGAGGAAAAAACAGATTAAACCGCTCGTTGATGATGCTTCTTTTCGTGACCCGTCAGGCTTTTTGTTCTGGCGGGACGGTGAATTATACAGGTTTATAAACGATTCTTACGGGGAAAATTTTAAATACCTCGTTGATTCAGGTTTGTGGGAGCGCCTTGTTGGGGAAAACCTCATTGTCAGCCATAAAGAAGTTGAAAAGTATAAGATTTACAAGCCCGATATGCTGGATTTTGTTTCATATCCTTATGAATGGAGCTTCTCGGCATTAAAGGACGCGGCTTTATTAACCCTGAAAATACAAAAAATTTCACTTGAGCATAATATGACCCTTAAGGACGCGAGCGCTTATAATGTTCAATTTTTCGGGACAGAGCCGGTTTTTATAGATATTTTATCTTTTGAGAAGCATGAGGAGGGAAAGCCCTGGATTGCTTATAAGCAGTTTTGCCAGCATTTTATGGCGCCGCTGTTATTGATGAGCCAGGGCGAACCCGGGTTGCAATCGCTTTTATTGGGCAATATTGACGGCATTCCCCTGGATTTGGCCTCGAAACTGCTTCCTAAAAGGACTTTTTTAAACTTTTCCGTTTTAACTCATATTCACTTTAACGCTGCCATGCAAAAATCCTGCCGGGATAAATCCCTGAAAAACAGCTCAAATATTAAACTTTCCCGGAACGCGCAGGTTAATTTGCTCACTGATATGGAAAATTTAATAAAAAGCCTGGGACTTAAGGGCGATAAAACACCCTGGGCAGATTATTACAGCATAAAAAACTATGATGAGGACTCTTTTGAGCATAAAAAGGGCTTGGTCAGGGAATACCTGGGCTATTCGGACGCTGAAAAGGTGATTGACCTGGGCGCTAATACGGGTATATTCAGCAAAATTGCCGGGGAGGCCGGTAAGTACGTAATTTCCTGCGATATGGACTTTTTGGCGGTTGAAAATAGTTATACGCAATTAAAAAACGAAAATAATAAAAAAATACTGCCTTTAATTATTGATTTGTGTGCCCCGAGCCCGGCTATAGGCTGGTTCTGCCGGGAAAGGGCGTCTTTTTTCGAAAGAATGGGTCGTGAAAACACTGTGATGGCGCTTGCTTTAATACATCACCTGAGAATTTCCAATAACGTGCCTTTAAATAAAATTGCGGAATTTTTTTCTGAAATATCCGGGACTTTATTAATTGAGTTTGTCCCAAAACGCGACTCTATGACGCAAAAACTCCTTTCTGCGAGGGAGGATATTTTTAGTGATTATTATAAGAATTTTTTTGAACAGGAATTCCTTAAGTACTTTGCTATCATTAAATCATCAAGGATAGCTAATTCCGAGAGATTCCTGTACCTGATGAAAAGGAAATAATCAATGGATAAGGCTAAGCCGTTTATACATGTTGTATTGTTCAGTATTTACCCTGTCATATTCTTGTTTACGAGAAATGTGGCAGAGGTTGGTTTTTCCCATGTTTTACTTCCGCTCGCGGTTGTTATCCTGCCGGCAATGGCCATATTCACCATTTCCGGCAGGTTCTTAAAAAACCGGGTAAAATCATCCCTTATAACAAGTTTATTAATGATATTTATTATTAACGGGAATTTTATATACCTGCTCTCGGGAGTAAACTATTTTGTATTTTTATTTCTGTCAATATTAGGCATAGGGCTGGCTTGCCTTTTTATTGCAAAAAAGGATTTTGAGGGCGCAAAGATAATTAATATATTAAACCTGGTTTCAACTGTTCTCGTTATATTTTGCCTGGTTTCAGTTCCTATGGGCGTATATAAGAGTATGTTCAGCGGTTTTCTCACCGGGGAAAAAAGCATTGAGCCAGCAAGTGTTGAAAATAGTGAATACCCTGACATTTATTATATAGTTCTTGACGGGTACGCAAATAACCTGGCCTTAAAGAAATACTACAACCATGATAACTCAGGATTCCTCTCCTGGCTTGAAAAGAAAGGGTTTTTCCTGGCGGGAAACTCAACCGCCAATTATATGTGCACAACCTATTCCATTACCTCTTCCCTTAATATGCGCTACATCAACGATGACTTAAAAAACACCCGCAATATGAATACCAATGCCTTTAGGTTAAAACAGCTCAGGCAGGAAAATGAGGTTGTAAAATTTTTAAAATCAAAAGGATACAGGTTTTTATTTGTTGATGTGGTTAAAAACGATATGTTAATTGACCTTAAAGGCATATCAGATATAGATTACCCGGATGATGAGTTTAATTTTTTATTAAACAGCCTTAATTACCTGGTTTATAAAAATTCCATTCTTGGTTTTTTGGATTTGAACGGGGATTTAATTGAAAAAAAATACCTGGAAGAATATTATTATAATTCCATGAAAAATTCACTGTTAAAACGCATTGAGTTTTTATCCCGTCCCGAAAAAATCGCAAAAAGCCCTAAAATCGTCTATGCTCATTTTCTGGCGCCTCATCCGCCTTATTTATTTGATATAAAAGGAAAAGAACTGCCGCAAAATGCCGTACATCCTATGGAATATGCGGAAGAGTGGTTGAAAAAGGAATTATACGTTGATTATTTGGTTTATATAAATAATAAAATGAAGGAATTAATAACAAACATAATAAAAAACTCGCAAAAGCCGCCTGTTATTATCCTTCAGTCAGACCACGGCTCTCATTACCATTTCCAGAAAATCCTGCTGGATTTGTCGGGGGGGGATATTGACCTTTTTAAAAACCAGCGGGAATATTCCGGTATGTTTTTATCTGATGAGGATTTTATTATAAATTCCTATGGAATCCTAAATGCTTATTACTTCCCCGGTGAAAACAAAACTAACGGGCTATACGACACCATAACCCCTGTAAATTCTTTCCGGGTTTTGTTTAATAACTATTTTGGCGCCGGGCTGGAAATATATGAGGATAAGAATTATTTTGGCTTTTATGAAAGCACATTTGACCTGCCTGAGATTACTGACAAGCTGAAAGTTTATCACACAGGCAATTAAAATCCTGCATGGAAAGGGTTTCGCCCCTTCCGGAGGGGGCAATGTTACATTTTTCAAGCGCCGGGTTAACCTTTTCCGCAACAAAACCGCTTTTTATAAGTGCATTTTTTATTGTTTTCCTCCTCATTCCAAACGCTGCCCGGGTAACCTGCCTGAACAATACAGGATTATGAAGTTTTATTATCGGTTCTTCCCGAAATTTTAATCTAACTATGGCAGAATCAACTTTTGGCTCGGGGTAAAAACTGCTTGAGGGCACTTTACAGACCAGCTCTGTTTCGCACCAGTAATTAACCAGTATTGAAAGCAGGCCGTATTCTTTTGAAGGGCTTTTTTCGGTTGCGACCAGCCTTTTTGCCACTTCATGCTGCACCATCAGGATAATTTCCTCTGTTAGCTCCCTGTTTTTCCATTCAGGCCGGTCAATCTCCCCTAAAATATGGCTGAGTATCGGGCTGGTTATGTAATATGGGATATTTGCGACTATTTTGACCGGGTTCTGTACCAGTTCGGAAAAGTTTACGGTTAAGATATCCTGCCGGACTATTTCTATGTTGTTAAAGGGCAGTTTTTTAAGCGCTTTTATCGCCTCCTCGTCCAGCTCTATGGCGATTACTTTTCGCGCTTTTAACGCCAGCTTTTCTGTTACAAACCCCGTACCGGACCCGATTTCTATTATTGTTTCGCTGTTTTTTACGTTGGCTTCATTTATAATGGTGTTAATGATTTTTTCGTCAATCAAAAAATTTTGCCCCAGCCGTTTTTTTGTCCTGAAATTTTTTGCTCTTTTGAGGTAGTTCAATTTTTTCTCCCTGATGTTAAAATATTATTTCTCCTATAAATAAAAAAGGTAATTTATATGGAACAAATCCTGGATAAAAGCGATTATATAACAGATAAGGCCCAATTATCCGATTATTTTTACGGGAGCTGTAAAAACAGGTCTGATTTCAGGATTGGCATAGAATTTGAGAGGATAGGCGTTGACGCGAAAACCTTTCATGCTGTTGGTTATTCGGGTAAGAACGGAATGGCGAGTTTCCTGGGCAGGATTAAGCTCTACAGTGAGTGTGAAGACATACTGGAAGGGGAAAAGCTGCTCGGGTTGAAATGCCCTGAAGGTGACATAACGCTTGAGCCGGGTTGCCAGTTTGAGTACAGCACCAGGCCTTTTGCGCTTTTAAAAGACCACGAGGCCGCCATCCTGGAATTCAATAAAAAAGCCCGGGCCATTGGCGATGAAACGGGTATAACTTGGCTTGGTTACGGCATCCAGCCCCTGACAACCTTTGAGAACATAGAAATGATACCAAAGGAACGTTATAAAATAATGAAAAATTACCTGCCCAAAAAGGGCAACCACTCTCCTGTCATGATGATGGAAACAGCAGGAGTGCAGGCTTCCATAGATTACGGCTCGGAAGGGGACGCAATGAAAAAGCTAAGGGTTGCGCTGGGCATTTCCCCTGTCATTACCGCAATGTTTTCGAACTCACCGGTCAGGGGCGGACGTTTAACAGGTTATAAGAGCTACAGGGCATTGTCCTGGCTCAATACCGATAATGACAGGTGCGGGCTGGTAAGCAGGAAGATTTTTGAGGAAGGGTTCGGGTTTGATGATTACGCGCAAATCCTCCTGGATATGCCCATGCTCTTTATACAGAGGGATAATAACCTTATTGACATGACAAGCATGACTTTCAGGGCATATATGAAAAAGTACCGGGCAACAATGAGCGACTGGATGCTCCATATATCAACATTTTTCCCTGACGTAAGGTTAAAAAACCTGATTGAGGTAAGGAATTGCGACAGCCAGAAGCCTGATATGGCCCTGGCTTTTTCTGCGCTTGTCAAGGGAATCTTATATAATGAAGACGCAATGGATGCGGCGTGGGACCTGGTCAGGGATTTTAGCTGGGAGAAAAGGAATGAATTGAGAAAATCAGTGCCTGAAAGGGGTCTGGCTGAAATTGCCGGCATAGCAAAGGAGCTGGTTGCAATAGCAGGGGTTTCGCTTTGCGGGGAAGCTGTTTACCTTGAAAAGCTAAAAGAGCTTTTATCAGACAATAAAACCCCGGCTGATGTCATTATAATGAATTGGGGTTCCGACTGGAAAAAAGAGCTGAAAAACCTTATACATCACACCAGCCTGTAATCCCGGGTTTACCTCTCGTCAGCGCAAATAAGCTGCTCTTCCTTAATCCAGCTCATCATGCCGCGGAGTTTAGTGCCGATTTGCTCAATTTCATGATTTTTATCGGCCTCAATAAGTTTTTTAAGATTAGGCTGGCCCTGCCTGTTCTCCTCAATCCACTCCCTTGCGAATTCGCCGCTCCGGATTTCCTCAAGGATTTTTTTCATTTCTTCCTTAACCTTTGCGGTAATTACCCTCGGCCCGCGTGTAACATCGCCGTATTTGGCGGTGTCGCTGATTGAATAGCGCATATCCTGTATTCCGCCGTAGTAAATCAGGTCAACAATGAGCTTAAGCTCGTGCAGGCACTCAAAATATGCCATTTGCGGCGGGTATCCCGCTTCCGTAAGGGTTTCAAATCCTGCCTTAATAAGCGCTGTCGTACCCCCGCAAAGAACAGCCTGCTCCCCAAAAAGGTCAGTCTCGGTTTCATCCTTGAAATTGGTCTCAATAATACCGGCTTTTCCTCCCCCATTAGCTTTTGCATAGGCTAAAGCAACGTTAAAAGTATCACCTGAGGGGTTTTGGCCTACCGCTACCAGTGAAGGCACCCCCCTGCCCTTTGTGTACTCTGACCTTACGAGGTGTCCCGGGCCTTTAGGCGCTACTATGAATGTATTTACACCTTCCGGGGGCACTATCTCCCCGTAATGTATGCTGAAACCATGGCCAAAACCCAGGTAAGAACCCTGTTTAAGGTTCGGGGCTATCTGGTTTTCGTAGATTTCCCCGTGGATTGTATCAGGGAGCAATATCATAATCACATCAGCCCACCGTACGGCTTCTTCAAATGAAACGCAGTCAATGCCCGCTTTTTTCACCCTTTCCGCTGATTTTGAACCCCGGCGCAGTCCTACTTTAACTTTTACGCCTGATTCATGAAGGTTCCGGGCGTGGGCATGGCCCTGGCTGCCAAATCCGAGGATGGCAACGTTTTTATTCATTATCGGCTCTTCATTAATATCTTTGTCGTAATAAACCTTAAGCTCGTCAAATTTTTCCATAATTAATTTCTCCTACTTTTTTAAATTTTTCAAACTAATCGTATCATGCTCAACCTCTTCAAGGTATATTTTTTCGGAAAGTTTTATTTTTTCCCTTAAACCGGGATAATTCAACCGTTTATATGCTCCTAAAGCAGTCTTTACAGCGTTTGCGGGGTTGGATAATATTGCACCAATAAATTTTTCTGCTCCGGTATCGAATTCTTCCCCCGGAAACACCCTGTTCACCAGGCCAAGCCTGTGAGCATCCCCCGCAAAAACCTTATCCCCGGTTAACATTATCTCAAGGGCGTTTTTATGCCCCGTTATAAAAGGAAAATAAACCGCGGATAAAGGAGGAAAGCAACCCAGCTTTATTTCCGGCTGTGAGAAATAAGCGGCCTCCGACGCAAGCACAAAGTCGCCAAAAAGTGCCAGCTCACACCCTCCGCCGATGCAGCCGGACTTTACAAGGCTTATGGTCGGGGTCCTTAGCTCAAGCATTGCAAAAAATACGTCATGAAAAGTCTCCAGCATTTCTTTTACCTTTTCCCGCGAGTGCCCGGCAATGTCTACCCCCGCTGAAAATACCCTCTGGTCGGATTCTATGGTTATTATCCCGATGGACTGCTCATTTTTAAGTCTTTTAAAAACCCCCGCCAACTCAACGAGGTCATCTGCGTCAAAAATATTAAGAGGCGGTTTTGAAAGGGTAATCGAAGCCCTCCCGGCGTTGGCAACCATTTTTATACTTTTCATGTTTATTACCTTTTACTTTTTAAGCCTGATTTGTTACATTATAAACTAAATGAGTAAAAAAGCTGTTCCTTCAAAAATAGCGATAGCAAGCTGCAGCCCCCACGCAACAGACGCAGCCGCAAAAGTCGGGCGCGCGGGCGGTAATGCGATTGATGCGGCGGTAGCAGGCGCATTTGACCTTATGGTATCCAATATACTCATGTGCAGCGTGGGGGGAGGAGGGTTTGCAACACTAAAAGTGCCGGGACAAGAGCCGGTTGTGTTTGATTTTTTCGATGCAATGCCGGGTATGGGCCTGCCAAGGAGCGAGTTCGGGAAAAACCCGAGAAAAGCCCACGTTCCCTATGGTATCGGTATAGATGTTATAACAGGGTTTTCCTCAGTCGGGGTACCGGGAACGTCAAAAGGGCTTGAGCTTATCCTGAAAAAATTCGGGAACCTGCCGATGAAAGAGGTCCTGGCCCCGGCTATCCGACATGCGCGCGAGGGAGTGCCTTTAAATGCCACAATTGCTTACTGGTTGTCGATTTCCGCAGAAAAAATCCACTGGTTCACTGATTATTCAAAAAAATTACTCTCCACAAAGGACGGGAAAATTCCCGCGGAGGGCTATTGTATAAAAAATCCCGACCTTGCAAATACTTTTGAAATTATTGCCGAAAAAGGAACGGATATAATATACGGGGGTGAAATCGGAAGGGAAATATCCGATTTTATAAGGCAGGGCGGCGGTTTGCTCACCATTGACGATTTAAGAAATTATAAAGTCATAGAAAGAACCGCGTTAAGCACAAAATACGGAAAATATAATATTTACACAAATCCCCCTCCATCAGTGGGAGGCATTACCCTTGTGCAAATGTTAAAAGCACTATCGCATCTTGATTTTACGGGCTATGACCCTGGAACTGTGGCAAAAATCGGCAGGATAATCCACACTGGCCTGAATGACAGGTATTCCCTGTTTAAAAAAGGCAATAAAAATTTTAATGACCTGTATAAACTGGTTGAAGATGACTATATACTTGAAAAATACGCTGACATAACAGCAAGCCCCAATACAACGCAGATTTCCTGCACTGACGAGCTGGGCAACGCCTGCAGTATAACTATGAGCATGGGTTATGGCTCGGGAGTTGCGGCGCCCGGGAAGGGTATATGCTTTGGCAACACGCTGGGAGAGCTTGAGCTCAATCCTTTCGGGTTTCATGCGCTCGAGCCCGGAATGAGGCTGGTAAGCGGCATGTCTCCTACAATAGGGGTTGGGGAAAAAGAGCAGGATATACTGGTAATAGGCACTCCCGGAGCTTCAAGGATTACCTCTGCGATTATGCAAACAATTATTAACATATCTGACCTTAACCTCTCAATCAATGACGCGTTGAAAATGCCGAGGGTTCACTGGGAGGATAACAAGCTGGTTGTTGAGTCAAGGCTTGGTATTGACGAAAGCGGTGTGCCGGAGGAGTGGGAAATAGTCAAGTTTGACGATATTGACATGTACTTTGGCGGGGTACAGCTTGCCAGGCTTGACAGGGGCATGCTCCAGGCGGCTTCTGACCCGCGCAGGTGCGGGAAAAGCAGGGTTGTAGAATGCTAGATATACCGTTTAAGTTACTTTTTTCTATTATTGCGGGTTTTTTTGCAGGACGTTTAATTGACGGATTTTTTGAGCTGGAAGTCCCGGTATTTACCCTAATTTTTTCAATCCTGGGGCTCATAGGGGGTATATGGTCCTGCGTCAGAAGGTTTTAAAAGGGGTTTAAAAAAATATCTTTCTAAAAAAATTGCCTAAAACTGAAAATATAATATAAAATATTTATATTTAGTTGTTGAAAAAATTATCGGAGTAAAAATATGACCCAGGAACATTTTCAAAATCTTTCAGAACATATGACCCAGGAACAAAACGGCACTGAATTAAAATTTGAAATTGAAACTTTTTTAAAGCTCGCTGTAAAACAGGGAGTTTCAGATATACACCTCAGGGTTAATTCCGCTCCTGTTGTGAGGAAAGACGGGGTTATCATGAAAACCAAGTATGATGTTATTTCCGAACAGACAATGGAGACTATTCTGGGCATTATCGTACCGTCAAAGCTCCAGCATAAAATAAAAACAAATTATGACTTTGATTTTTCTATTGAAATGCCTGATATAGCAAGATTCAGGGTTAATTTCTTCAAGGATTACGGAAGGCCGGGACTGGTTATGAGGGTAGTCCCCATAGACATACCCTCTATTGAGGAACTTTACCTCCCTCCAACCCTGCGTAATTTTTTAAATTATAATAACGGGCTCGTACTGGTAACAGGCCCAACCGGCAGCGGTAAGTCCACAACACTGGCAACCATCCTGGATTACCTGAATAACTCCTATCCCAAACACGTGCTGACCCTGGAAGACCCTATTGAATTTGTCCACAGGAATAAAAAATCCGTTTTCTCCCAGAGGCAGCTCGGCAGTGATGCTGACAGCTTCCCCAACGCCATAAAATATGCCCTCAGGCAAGACCCTGATATTTTGCTTATAGGTGAAATGAGGGACAGGGAAACTATCCTCAGCGCGCTAAAAGCCGCAGAAACCGGGCACCTGGTTTTCTCCACGCTGCATACAACCGATGCCGTACAAACAATAAACAGGATAATTAACTCCTTTGAGCCCCATGAAAGAGAAGCAATAAGAAACCAGCTCGCCTGTATTCTAAGGGGAACAATCGCGCAAAGGCTATTGAAGAGAAAAGACTCAAAAGGCAGGGTCCCCGCCACGGAAGTCCTGGTTGTAACACCCGCTGCCAGGGATTATATCATTAAAAATGAAGTGGAAAAAATATACGAGCTTCTTAATGAAGGCGGGACAAGCGGCATGATAAGCATGAACTTGTCCATGTACAAGCTGGTAAAGGCTAACCTGATTAATCCCGAAACGGCAGTGGAAATTTCCAATAATCCCAATGAAATGAAACAAATGCTCCAAGGCGTATTCCACGGCACTCAGGGCAAAGTGTAAATATTTTGTGTTTGGCTATTAATATGTTATTATCTAAGATACTACACATATATGTTGAGGAGAAAGAAAGGGTCTGAATCTTGAGCGAAACACAAGCGAAATGCAACACAAAAAAAGCATTGGCCAGAAACCAGTACAAAAATATGGGTAAATTTAGCGTCACTTCCAGGGAAAAATCGCAGCTAAACCTTGAAAAACCTGTAATTGCCGAACAGGCGGCTCTCAATAAAACAAACCCCGTTACTCATTCAACTTCCGGTTCAAAAGTTGCCACCCTTATGAATGAGGTTATTAACGCAAGAAATTACATTGTTGAGGAAATCTCGGCAACTTTTGAGAAAAGACTCGAGAAACTTGACGACGCAATAGTTGAGTTAATAAGCTGCAAAACCGAAAATGAAAGGCTTAAGGGCAAGATAGACAACCTGACCCGTGAAAACTACAGGCTCAAAAAAGAAGTCGAAAGTTTTAAGTCAATCATGCCGGGTGTGTTTATAAAACTTAAAAAAGATACAATTAACTTCTAATAAATAATTATGAACGTTATCCTGACGGCTTTAATTTTAGCTTTATTTGTTTTTTCGTCAGTAATAAAGGCAGAAGAGACAGCAGGCCCTTTTTTAATCAGGCGGGTTATCCCTGACAGCGCCGGGAAACTCCTGTTTGTCAGCGGGCAAAAACAACGCCCCGGAATTAATTATAAAACCGCAAGACTCTCAGAGCCCGAGCGAATGGTCGTGGATATAGAAAATGCCGTTCTTCAGGATGAAAACGGGAAAAAATCAATATCCCTCAATAATAAAAATTTAGCCGAGGATATAAGAATAGCGCAATTCTCCACTGCCCCGGACATGGTGAGGATTGTTATTACGGCAAAAACCCCGGACATACTGGATAAAATAAGAATAACCCCCTGTAAAAGCGGTGTTATTTTTGAGTTTGAAAAAATTGAACTGGCCGAAAGGCTTAACCCCTCGATTTACAGGGACAGAAATAAAAAAAATACCGCCCCCACCCAAGAAATAACAATAGAAAAGTCCGAATCCGACGATAAAGAAGCAATTTTAAGGAAAATTAAGGAAAAAATACAAAATAACATAATCATAAAAACCGTTAAAAAATACGATAACCGCATAGTGCTCTCAGGCACGGGAATAATTTCCGTTAGCGAGCCTTTTGTGCTCGATTCGCCCGACAGGGTAATTTTTGATATAGCTGATGCGGTTCTTGATTCCTCAGGGTTGATAGGGACTTTTGCGCTTAAGAACGGTGATAATGCCAGGATAGCCCAATTTGACGCCAAAACAGCGCGCGTCGTAATAGAAAGTGCCGCGCCGCAACAATATACACACGCTGTTTCTCCCGACTTGCAGTCCATTGTAATTTCTCCCGGGAGCGAGATTTCCTTTGCGGAATTCCCTGACAGCAATATAAAAGCCGAAGTCCAGGATATAAAAGTTATTAAAGACTCTGACGCCGTAACAAAATTAACGGTAATATCAAAAAAACCCATAATACACGGCATTGAACGCTTTTATGCCCCCGACAAACTGCGCTTAAACCTTTATAACCTTAAAGCCCCTTCTGTTGAAACGCTCCGGTCCCTTGAAAAAACCCCGCAATTTCATGGCATTGAAGTTGAAAACACAGCCTGGAGCATATCCTTAAACCGTTCAACAACCGTAGAATCAAAGCTGAGCCTTGATGGGAGGATGCTTAAACTTACCCTGACGGATAACCTGCCGATACCGATTGCAGGGGCAGGCCCTGTTAAGGCTAAAGTCATTATTGACCCGGGGCATGGAGGTTATGACCCCGGGGCTGAGAGTAATGGTATTTATGAAAAGGATATTGTGCTCGATGTATCAAAAAGGGTAAAAAAATACCTTCAGGAGATGGGCTTTTATGTGATTATGACAAGGGAAACGGATAGGACCGTATCGCTAAAGGACAGAGTTGAGCTCGCAAACAGGGAAAACCCGGATGTTTTCCTCAGCATACATGCCAATGCTTCAAACAACCCTGATATAAAAGGCATAGAAACCCACTGGTACACAACTCAGAGCAGGCCCCTGGCAATGCATGTGCAGGACCGGATGGTTAATATGCTTGTAACGCCCGACAGGGGGCTTAAAAATTCAAGGTTTTACGTCATAAGAAACACTGAAATCCCTGCTGTGCTTGCTGAAATAGGTTATATGACAAACCAGGTTGAAATATACCAGCTTATGACCGAAGAGAGGCGGGAAGCCACCGCAAAGTCCATAGCTGACGGGATATTAAGTTATTTAAAGTCTAAAAATACAAATTCTGAACAGGACGGAAGGAAACAGCTATAATGGCATAATTTTCGGTAACAGTTCAGGCTATTATTCGCAAAAAATTTTATCAAAATTACCCACCCACCCGTCCCCAGTGGAATGGGCGGCTACGCCGCCCAAATTTTTCAATAGAATTTTGATAAAATTTTTAAAAATCGCCGGCCCGGTAGGAGCTCCTGACCAGGGGTGCGGCAAGTGCGTGCTTTATCCCTATTTTTAATGCCTCAGTCCTTAAGCGCTCAAACTCGCCGGGGGTGTAGTATTTTTCAACTTCCAGGCTTGCCTTTGTCGGCCTGATATACTGCCCGATAGTAACAATGTCGCACCCGGCAACTTTCAGGTCATATAAAAGTTCAATTATTTCCTCATATGTTTCTCCAAGCCCTGTCATAAAACCTGATTTAGCGGTTATATCAATATATTCCAGGAATTCAAGCGAGCGCCGGTAATCAGCCTGGGGTCTTGCGACAGGGTATAACCTTTTTACGGTTTCAATATTATGGTTAAATACGTCCGGCCCGGCTTCAAGGACTTTGTCTATAGCCTTTAAATCACCCCGGAAGTCAGGGGTAAGCACTTCTACCCTTATTTTTGGGTCTGATTTTTTTATTTCCGTTATTGTCTGCGCAAAATGCCCCGCTCCCCCGTCAGGAAGGTCATCTCTTGTCACCGAGGTAATCACGGCATATTTTAGGTTAAGTTCCTTAACGGCTTTTGCAACTAAAAAAGGTTCATCAGGGTTTATATGCTCCGGGGTTGAGCTGTTTATGCCGCAGAAACCGCAATTTCTCGTACAGGTATTGCCCAGAATCATAAATGTAGCTGTGTTTTTGGCGTAGCATTCCCCTTTATTCGGGCAGCTTGCGCAGTCGCATACGGTATTGAGCCGGTTTTTTTTCAATATTTTCCTTACGTGTCCGGTTTTTTCGGTATTGATTATGTCTTTTTTGAGCCATTGCGGCAACCTTTTTATCGGCATGATTTTTATTCTCAATCCTGCTTGAACAATTTTCTTTAAATGATATTATAACCCTAAACAGAAAGAAAAAATGAGGAAAAAGAAATGCCGATAAACCTTGCTAATAAAGAAGAAATCATTGAGGAAAATAAAAGAGGCGATAAGGACACCGGCTCCCCGGAAGTTCAGATAGCTCTATTAACAAAAAAAATAACCGAGCTTACAGAACACCTGAAAATTAATAAAAAAGACTTTCAGGGACGCCGCGGCCTTTTAATAATGGTCGGGAAAAGAAAAAGGCTTTTAGGGTATCTTAAGAAAAAAGATGTTGAAAGATACAGGAAAATAATTGAAAAACTCGGCTTGCGTAAGTAATAATATTTTAATTATTACCTGATAATTTAAGCAGGTTTTGCTTCCAGATTGTCAGGTAATTACATTCATCAGATGACGGGCGCTGCCCGGGGTTTCCGGTCTGGCTCACCAGTCTTTTTATTTCATCGGATATAAGTTCTTTTTCATTTTTAAAATTAAAATTATTTTGAAACATCAGGCCTAAACTCCTTTAAAGACGCTCTACTTAATATAAGGTCGAACGTTTTTTTTAAAAGTTTAGGGAATTATGTTGAGAAAACTAAAATTGCAATAAATATTAACAAAGCATTAGCTGATTTTTTTATTACAACTACCCCAAAACCAGCCCGGCTAAAATTTCCTGGTAATCATTTAAAAGCAGCGCGGCAAAAACTTCCGGGTCTATCTGGGAAACCGTGAGAGCAAGCAGCTTGTCAGGCAACTCGGCCAGCATATTCATTATTTTTGATTCATCAATAACTATCATTGACTCAATCAGGTCGATTTTTGCAAACCTGTTCGCCACGTTAAAAAGGGCAAGATGGGAGAATTCATTGTACAGCTTCGGGTATGAGTCGGTCATTGTTGTTATAAAATTGCGCAGGCTCTTATCATCGAGTTTTCTGAAACTGTCGATTATATGGAATTTTTCAAATCCCTTGATTTCATGTAAAAGTTCTTTTTTTGACATATCCTTGCAATTTTTCTTTGTCAGGTACCCGGCAATCGTAGAGAGGGTCTTGTGGGGCATAAGCTCAAACATCTTCATAAAATGCCCTTTTTCAATTTTATCGCTGCGTAAAAACAGGTAAAGCTCTTTTGTAGGAAGGTTTTCTATTAACTGTGAGGGGTTTGTGAACATTTCAAAGAGCATTTTTAAAAGCTCTTTTTTGGGCAAACCGGCAATTAACGTCATTAATTTTTCTTTTGTAAAAAATTTGAGCCCGTTTAAAAGTTTTTCCTTCCCGAGCAACTCCAGCATTTCAAACAATTCGGAGCGCGGGAGCAGCAAAAGTATTGCAAACCTGTTTTCCGGGAGGTTGAGCTTTAAGTCCTCTATTAATTTCTCATAATCAAGGTTTTCCTTTGCTTTTACATCATTTACCCCGCTCACTTCCTCTGTTTTTTCAGCCTGGTTTGCCCGGGGAATACCTTTTGCGGCATAAGCCTCGGTGTAGCTGTCAATATTTTTGTTCGTATAACCGTATTTCCTTCTCAGTTTATTGAGAAGATAATAAAAAGAGGAGGATTGTACAGTTAAATTTGTATCAAGTGTAATCATATAAAACTCTCTCGTGCCCGAAACTCTCCGTGTAATATGACATGTCGGATATTTTTGTGCCCTGCTTAATGATTCCGGGCAAAATTGTTACGGTTTGTAATGTTAAATGCGTAAATAATTGAAAATTTCTTAAAATAAGGCAATTTTCCCGGGAAAAATGACTTTATTTATATAGGAAGTTATGTGCTCAAAAACCTCAGGAAGCCTATTTACAAATGCCGGATTTAAACCCAAATATAAACTACGGCGCTCTACCGCCGCAAGTGAATACTCCCGGGGTTGTACCCGTAAGGGAAACCCTTCAGGATAACCCTGTGAGCAGGGTTGCCGAGGATATGTTTAATGTTAAAGACGCCATGTTTGCCACTCTTTACGGCGCAATCGCGTCGGTAGCGGCTTACCTGGGGAATGAAAAGCTGGTTAACACCAGGGCTTTCCAGAGTTTCTTAGACCGGATAGATAATAATAATACCCTGCAAAGGGCGAGTGATGCTATTGAAAGAGGCTGGCAGGGCATTAAAGGCAGCTCCGCGGCAAAAGCCGCTTACAGCCCGTTTAAGGGGCTTGTAGAGCATTTTAAGCGCCACTGGCATGATGTCCAGCCTAAAAACGGTATGGCTATAATGTATAGCAGGCCAAAAGAGGGACAAATAGTAGATTCCCTGCTCGGACAGGCAATGAAGCCCTTTAATAAAGCAAAAAGAGCACTGCAAGGTTTTGGGCCCTGGATAGACAAGGACATTGAACGACTCCTGCAAGACGTTAAGAGTAAAAAGAATTTAAATGAAATAGAAAGACGCTTGAGGGCAAAAGGAAAATTCAATAAAAAAGCCCAAAAAGCCCTTGACCTGATGAGAGCGGAAGGCAAAAAAGCAGCCCGGCTTAACGACCTCATGGGAAGATGGTCAAGTAACAGGTCTTACAGATGGGATGATGCGCTTGACGAGTTTAAAAAAATTATAGGAAATAGTCCTTCTAAGGGGGTACAAAAAACTTTAAACCAGATAAATGCCGCAGCCGGACTAAACGCTGGAGGAAAAGGGAAAACAGTCTTTTCAAGGACCTTAAGAGGTTTGTATAAGCACACTAACGACTACTTTAACCTGCATTATCTCAGGAATAACAAGATATTGGGTCCTGGTATGACGCTTATTTCGGCGGCTTTCCTGGGTAATACCATTCACCAGACCATAAAAGCCGAAAAGGGCGATAAAGTCTCCACTTTTATGGAAGGATTTCTGGGTGATGTTCTGCCATTTGCTTTAATGGATAAGACAGTCCAGGCGATTTACGGTACTTTGGGCGGTTTACAGGGAGCCGGCCAGTCAAAATGGCTCGCACCTGTACGCGGGATAGGCAGGTTTTTCGGTATGGGACTGGAAAAAGCACAGTCATCATTATTAAGGAGTTCCTTTGGCGGAATAATGAGAATAGCCCTGATGTTTACCGGATTTTTTATTGTTGGTGATTTATCTATAAAGCTCTCGCACATGCTCTTTGGCAAATCCCAGAAAACCATAAGGGAGGAGCAGGAAGAACAGGCGGAAAAAGAAAAGGAAAAAGCTGAAAAAGAAGGAAAAACAGAACCTGAGGAAACAATCTCCAATAATATAAATACTCCCCCACCCCCTATGGTTCAACAATACCTTAACAGAATTAACCGAAGGGGTCTGGCGCAAAATTCAGACCCGCCGCCAATGGTGGAGTCATATATGAACCGGTTGCAGACTACAGGCAGTTATAGTCCGATTCCCACGCAGGGGATCGGCTCAAGAAGTTTATTGACGGGCCGGAAGAGTTATTATGCCGTGCCCGAGCCTATAAATGAGACTCCCCCGGAAACAATCGAAAGACTAAATACAGTCATAGCCAAAGTTGATAAAATGGCAGAAAGGTATGGCGTATGATGGAAAATTCGATTATAAATAAATTGCAGAATACGCAGGCTTTTGCGCCTATTCTTAATAATGACTACGTCCGGACCCTTAAATCAACCCCCGGGAGCAGGACTGAGGAGGACCGTGTCACTCTCAGCCCCAGGGAACGCTGGAATAATTATAAAAATGACCTGAAAGACCCGCACACAAAAGCCTTTAAATATACCGCAGCCGCGGCAACAACGCTCTTAGTCGGGGGGATAGGCATTTTCCTGAGCAGGGGACGTTATGAACAATTCAGGAAAGCGGTTTTTGATAGCTATAAAAACTTAAGGGAAATAAAGGCTGTAAATGGAACACTTACGCTGGCTGAAAAAGCGAAAGGATATGCGGGGAAAACCCTGGGATATGCGTTTAACGGCGATAAAATCAAGGATAATTTCATATACAGGACCTTCCAGGGCTTGCGGTTTGTTGGCGGCCATAAAATAGCTGACTTTAGCAGGAGTACCGCCTGGTTCCCCAGGAACTGGAAACTAAAACCAAAGTGGAAAGGATGGAATAAAAACCTCAAATCATCAGAGCCCGCTCTCAGGGAACTTGAGAGCAAGCTCTCCGGAAAACAAAGGCAAGCTATAAGTAGCTTATTGTCAGGCAAGCACGGGGATGAGCTTGTCAGGGGGCTAGACAGCAGGCTGGGGAACATTGATACTACAGTTGATAGTTTTGCCAGGGGCATTAACAGTGATTATTTCCCCAGGGGTCATATTTTCAAAAAAGAATTCTGGTCCAGCCTGTTTTCAGGGGGCAAAAATGCCATGGGCGAGATAAGAAAAGGCAATGACCTTATAATGGACAGGTGGAACGGCGCTGTCAAAAAGTCGCTCGAAGGGGAAATTAACGGGACAAAAGGCATCGGTGACTTAATAGAAACACTGGAAGGTATACTTAAAAAACCTCCGTCAGGGGTGTCCGAACAATCCATAAAATCACTGGAAAAAATAGTTAAAGGCTATAAAGACGCCAGGAAGTTTGAGGTGGAAGGCTATGCCGGACGTGTACGCGACTTATCTCTGGGCGCGGGTATGACCGAGATGTTCGTTCCTCTTATTGCAGGCGGTATACTCACCAGAAACACCATGAAAGGCCAAACCCCCGAGGAAAAGAAAGATAATTTCATTAAGAACGGCGGCATAGCTATAGTTGGCGGACTCGGAGTCTGGATGGTGACTATGATGATGGCGATTAACGGCCCGATAGTAATACCAATCAGCATTGTAACAGGCCTGGGCCTTGACGTGATAGGCAGGTACATAAATAAAAAGTTGAAAGAACTCGCTAAACAGGCTTAACGCAAATTTGACGGGCTAAAAATGATTTTACCGGGTTTTCAAAAATTCAAACTCATTCATGTATAGGGCAGGACTCTTCCTGTGCCAGTATTGATATTACCGAATTTTTGGAAAAGAACCTGTTCGCGGCGTTTTTTATGTCTTCTGCCGTAACAGTGCGGATTTTTTCCTCCAGCCTGCTGTCAAACTCAGCCCCTATACCCATTATATCAAAGTATCCGAGGTAATATGCCTGCTGGGCGTTGGTTTCATGGAGGAATGCGCGTTTGCCCAGGTAATTGGTTTTTGCGTTATTCAACTCGCTATCGGAAATTTTTTCCTGCTTGAGTTTATTTATTTCAGTTTCAAATCCCTCAAGGCATGTTTCAATGTTATGCGGGGCTGTGCCTATGTAAACAGTGAGCAATCCCAGGTGCTTAAGGGCCTCAATACTGCTTCTCACGTGGTATGCAAGCCCTTTTTTATCCCTTAGTTCCACAAAAAGCCTTGAGCTCAGGCCGCTTGAGCCTAAAATAGTATTAAGAAGCAGAATGGCCGGGTAATCCTCGTCGGAAATACCCGGGCCGAGCCATCCCTGTATTATTTGTGCCTGAGCAGCTTCCTGGCTGGGAATTACCACCATTTTATTCCCGGGTATTTCCAGGGGTTGAATTTCTTTAACCAGCGGTGCTTTATGGGGTATTGAACCGAATTTTTCCTCGAGAGTGCTTATAACTTCCTCTCTCTTTATGTCTCCAACTACCGTAAACAGCATGTTTTCCGGGATAAATGAGGTGTTTACGTAGTATTCAAGCACGTCCTGTTTTTTTATTGAGGGCAGGGTTTCGAGTATTATTGTATGAGAATGCCCGTATGAGTGGTTTTTAAAAATTGTCCTGATAAGGTTATCAAAAGCCTGTGTTTTAGGCGAGTCCAGCTCAAGTTTAAGTTCGCCCGAGAACTTCATTGCTTCTTTTTCCAGGTTTTCAAAAGTTGAATTTTTTATAACCTCCTCAAGCAGCTCAACCGCTTTTTCAAAATCCTCGTTTAAAAATAGGGACCTGCACCTCAGGTAGTCCTGTTTTGACTCAATCCCGAGCTCTATTGCGTTGGAGTCAAGCTCATTGGCTATTTCTTCGGCAGTTCTTGAGGTTGTACCCTGGAGCAGCAGCCTGGCGAGGAGGTTTGATGTTCCCGCGAGTTTTTCATATTTTGCGCCCGAGGCCATATAGAGGTTCAGGGCAATTCTGGGGGTCTTCGGATTATAGCGGGTTATGACTTTTATATTATTGCTTAATCTGTCTGTATTAAAGGAATTCATTGCTTCTCCTTATTTATTCCCTATCCTCCCACTCTTTCCTCATTTTTTTACATTCTTCCTCAACATCAATATCTAAGTCAGCCAAAATCCCTATATATTGAGAAGGGTTAATTTTTTGCTTTTTTTGCTTTTTTTGAACATGCGCTTCAAGGTAAGCAACAATTTCCTCACTTTTTTCGTCAGGAATAAGCTCTATAAGCTCATGTAATTTTTCTTTCGGGACGCTCATATTAGTAATATAGCATATTTAGGATTTGATTTCACTCTATTTTTTCAGCCTATTCAGGTATAAGCACTGAAATTGATACCTTATTGAGGTCAAGGTATTTTTTAGCGGCCCGTAAAACATCCTCCAGGGTTATGGTTTCGAGCACATCAAGATAGTTTACATGGCATGATGTGTCCCCGCAAACTATAACGCAGTGGCCGATTAATTCCCCGATATCCGAAACGGTTTCCGACTCCTCGGCAAACCCGGCTTTTAACCTCTTTTTAGCCTTTTTAAGCTCGGCCTCACCAATATATTCCTCCCCAACCTTTTTAATTTCCTGCTTTATAAGCTCCAGGGCCAGGTCCTTTTTTTCGGGGATGAAGTTTGCCTGCGCAAGAAAGATGTTTCCCTCCCTGAATTCGTACTGGGTAGAGCCCGCAACATTAAAAACCTGTTCTTTCTGTTTTTCTATGAGGTTCTGGTAAAACCTTGAGCTTTTGCCCTCCCCTAGCACGTTACTCAAAATATCAACACATATATTATCCTTTAAATTATTGGGGTTTGGCCCGTGAAAACCCATAATAAGAAAGCCGGTATTAATGTTTTTCTTTGTGCTCTCAACATACCTGGGCTCATGCTGTTCAGGCTCCTGCTCATATTCAACCTTTCGGGTTTTCCTGTCATCAGGGAACACAAAATTTTTCCTCACAAGCTCAAAAACCTCGTCCGGCTCAACATCACCCACCACAATAGTGCACATGTTTTCCGGGGTGTACCAGTTTTTATAATAATCCATAATTACCTGCCCGGGCACAGTGGCTATAACCTCGGCAGTGCCTATTACATCCCTTTTATAGGGGTGCACCCTGTACATGAGGTTATTTACCCCGTCATAGGTTTTTGTCCAGTGGTTGTCATCTCGCATTCTTATTTCCTCGATAACAACGAACCTTTCCCTTTTTTCCTCAATATCATTGTCTTCCGGGTCAAAAGCAGCCCCTATCTCCTCCTCAGGCAGGAGCGGGTTGAGCATCATATCAGCATGCAGCTCAACAGCCCGGGTTAAATTCTCGTTTTTTTCGCCCCCGGGCAGGGTTACATAATAAAAAGTGTAATCCTTCCAGGTAGCGGCGTTAACTACAGCGCCTTTTGCCTCAAGTATCCTGTCAAATTCCCCGGCAGGGTATTTTTGTGTGCCCTTGAACATAAGGTGCTCAAGGAAATGGGAAATCCCGGTTATCTCATCGTTTTCGTTTATTGAGCCTGTTCTTATCCAGGTACTGACGTTAACCAGTTTGCCCGGTTTATACGCTATTATTATCGTATGGCCGTTTTCCAGGTTATAGAAACTTACGGGCCTGTCCAGGTAAGGGAACTTTATACTCTCTTTGGTTTTTATGTTCATAACAAAATTATACTTTCATCTGATAAAATTTTCAGGGCTTCTTCCGGGACAACCTCTATACGCCCGTCAACCGCTATGCCCTCGCCTGTTTTGTCGGATACCTTAAGAGGGTTAATATCCAGCTCCTTAATAAAGCTAAAATCCTTTACAAGCTGGGATAATCTTAGTAATGTTTCTTCAATTTGAAGGATATTAGCCGGTTTTTCCCCCCTTGAGCCCTGCAATATCTTGAACGCCTTGACTGACTGCACCATTTCCCTGACATCAATGTCTGTTACCGGGTTTACCCGGAAAGCAACGTCTTTTATGGTTTCCACAAATATCCCGCCAAGCCCGAACATCATTAAATGCCCGTACTGAGGGTCTGTAGCCACACCGCAAACCATTTCCCGGCTGCCTTTGACCATTTCCTGTATTATCACCCCGTCGAGCGCATCCTCAAGGTTTTTATCCCTTAATCTCCCGAGAAGGGCGCTGTATTCATCTCTCAATTCAGCTTCACTGTTGATTCCGACGATAACGCCGCCTATTTCGGTTTTATGGGAAATTTTTACTGACGTTATTTTCATTACGATTGGGTAGCCGATTTTGTTTGCTTCCCGCACAGCCTCGTCAACGTCCCCGGCAAAAGCGTATTTACAGGTCCTGATGCCGTAAGCGTCCAGCACATCAATTGATTCCAGGGTGGTTAGCTGGCTCCTGTTCTCTGAAACGGCCTTTGATATAATTCCTGCGGCCTTATCCCTGTTCACTTCATATAAAGGTTCTTTGCCTACGGGCCTTTGCTGCCATTTGCGCTGGGCATAGAGTTTGGACATGGCATTTGCGGCAGGCTCGGGGTACTGGTAAAAGGGAATATTTTTTTCTATTTTCTTGATTTTGTCGAAAAATTCATTTTTGCCCATTATTACAGCTACGATAGGCTTTTCAGGATATTGTCCCTTTATATCCATAACGGTTTTAGACACATCTATGGGGTCAAGATTCATTAACGGCAGGTAAATTACCATTATTGCGTCCACATTCCCGTCATTTATAAGGGCCTTAAGTGTATTCCGATAGTGCTCGAGCGGCGCGCTGGCAATCATATCAACCGGGTTTTTCACGCTGGCCGCTTCCGGGAGATAGCTTTTCATGTAATTTTTTGTTTCCTCTTCCAGCGCAGCCATTTCCAGGCCATATTCACAAACCGCGTCAGTTGCCATGATGCCCGGGCCCCCGGCATTGGTCATAATCGCAACCCTTTTGCCCCGCGGCACAGGACAGTTGGCAAAAGCCTCGGCCACTTCAAACATTTCAAGAAGGGAATTTACCCTTATAACCCCGCTTTGTTTTAAAAGTGCGTCTGCTGCAAGGTCTGCCCCTGCGAGAGAACCTGTATGCGAGGATGCGGCTGATGCCCCTGCCGAGGAGCGGCCTGCTTTTATTGCAAGAACAGGCTTTTCTTTTGTTAATTGCTTGGAAAGCCTGCTAAATTCCTGCGGATTGGCTATAGATTCCACATACAGCAGCACCTGGTCAGTATTAACATCATCTTTCCAGTAGTCGAGCAGGGTTTCCGCGGTAATGTCGGCTGCATTGCCGATTGAAACAAACTGGCTTATGCCCAGGTCAAAGTCCTTTGAAATATTTAGAATGGCTGCCCCAAGAGCGCCTGATTGCGACGTGAACGCTGTGCTGCCCGATAAAGGAAGCGCGTCAGCAAATGAAGCATCCATTTTAATTTTTTCTTCTGTGTTTATAACCCCCAGGCAGTTCGGACCCACCATTCTCATTCCGTATTGACGTATTTTTTCCAGTAATTCCTGCTCCAGTTTTGCTCCCTCTGCCCCCGTTTCCTTAAATCCTGCTGATACTACGACAATTCCTTTTATTCCCTTTTCGTTACACTGGTCTATGACCGGTAAAACAATGTCTTTTGCCACTACTATAACTGCCAGGTCCACTTTTTCAGGTATTTCAAGAACGCTGCCAAGCGCTTTTATTCCGCAAATCTCTCCTGCTTTCGGGTTTATCGGGTATAGCCTGCCTTTAAAGCCGTACTCCTTTAATTTGCAAACTATTTCATTGCCTACCGTGCCCGCTCTTGTTGAGGCCCCCACCACGGCAACAGATTCAGGGCGCATAATGGAGTCAAGTTCTCTGCTCATTTTATAGTCCTTCTAAAAAATTAATCTCTATTTATATATTAAAATACATTAATGAGTTTATGTAAATGTAACAGGTTTATACTAAACGAGTTTGAATTTGGGAGCAGTATACCTAAGCAGATGATAAAAGATTTTTCCGTCATTCTGAACTTGTTTCAGAATCTCAAACGCCTGAGACCCTGAATCAAGTTCAGGGTGACAATGATAATTATTTGTTGGATAGGCTCTTAAATCGCTGTAATTAAGTAATAATATATGTTAAAATTAAGAATGTAATCGAAATTTTAATGAAAATTTTTGGAATACAGTTATGGAATTTAAAAGAAATATTCAGCCTATAATTGAAAACCGGCTTTACAAAGGGAAAATAATCATACTCTATGGCGCACGAAGGACAGGGAAAACTTTCCTCTGTAACCAATAAAAAAATAGACCCGGTCAAATTATCTTGAATTTGTTACTTCCTGTTAATGGCCTATAGAATAAGACTGGCCGTAGGAGCAGTAGGACCTTTACAAATCAACCTATTTGATATATAATTACAATGTTTAAGGTATGGGGTATGGCATGAGGTGAAATTATGTCACTATCATCACTATTAGTAACAAACCTTATGACAACAGCCGGCATCAGTAATGCGGGGTTTAACCGGATTATGTCTTCTCACCGGATTAGACAGGGTTTAAACCATGCGGCAAACCCTAACCTTAGCTTTGCCGGAGTGCAAAAACTGCATAATGATGAAAATCAACTGCGGGCTAATATGATTAAATCAAGCCTGCTAAGAGAGATTTCTATTGTCCGGGCTGAATCAACCGATAAAATGATTAAACAACATCTTGATATGCATGCATAAAAATTTTTGAATAAAAAACCTGTGAAATCGCTTCTCTGGGAAAAACTGGATAATAACAGCGTCCGGTGCAATATATGCTACAACAGGTGCATAATCGGGCCGGGAAAAGTTTCGCGTTGTCTTTCGAGGAAAAATATTAACGGCGAAATGTCATTGAATACATATGGAATGGCTTCTTCTGTTGCTGTTGACCCTATAGAAAAAAAGCCCCTATATCAATTTTATCCCGGGAGCATGGTTTTTTCAGTGGGGGGATGGGGATGCAATTTCAACTGCAAGCATTGCCAGAACTGGCATATATCACAAAATACGCTTGAACATAAAGGCTATTACCTTACTCCCGAAAAAATAGCCGGGCTTGCGATCCGGTATAAATGCCGGGGGGTTTGCTGGACATATAATGAGCCTGCTATATGGCTTGAATATACTATAGATTCCGCAAAACTCGCCAGGGAAAAGGGGCTCTATACCGCTTACGTAACAAACGGCTTTATGACTATCGAAGCATTGGATTTAATAGCCCCTTATCTTGATGCTTTCAGGGTTGACCTGAAAAGCTTTGAAAATGGCTTTTACAGGGAAATATGCGGTGTCACGGGCGGAAAGAATGTTTTTAAAACAACAAAACACGCAAAAAAACTGGGCCTGCACATAGAAACAGTAACTAATGTTATTCCCGGAAAAAATGACAGTGAGGAGAACCTGGAAAACATTGCGGCCTGGGTAGCCCAAAATCTCGGAAAAAATACTCCCTGGCACGTTACAAGATTTTTTCCCGATTACAGGCTGGATTATCTTGAGCCAACCCCGCTTGAAACCCTTCATAAGGCAGAGGAAATAGGTAAAAAGGCCGGGCTTAAGTATATATACCCGGGGAATGTTCGTAGTGTTTAATCCCCTAAAAATTTTTCTATACCAGCTTTTCCCGGAGCTCTACCTTAAAAGAGTAAGCTATCAGGTTAAAGGAAGTTGCTGTAAATGCGGAGACTGCTGCAGGTATATTTTGGGGACAGGTTTTTTTGCTTTGCTTGACTTTAAACTTATCAGGTTTTTACTGCCTGAATACCGGCGCTTCAGGATTATGGGCAGGGATAAATATAATAACCTGGTTATCGCCTGCGGGCTTATACGGGAGGATGGAATTTGTCCTGATTATGAAAACAGGCCGGGATTATGCAGGAATTACCCTGAAAAAACCCCTGCAGCCTGGGGCAGGCTTTATAAAAGATGTACATACAGGCTTATTCCGCAAAAACCTTTTAGGGATTACCTTAATTTTTAAGCACGAACTCGCTTGCCAGGTCGCCCATTTTTGACGTGCCGACAAGCGTTTTGCCCTCGCTCATAATGTCATAGGTCCTGTAGCCGGCCTTTAAGACCTGCTTGACGGCTTCTTCTATGGCACCGGCTTCCCTGTCCATATCAAAGCTGTACTTTAGCATCATTGCTGCTGACATAATGGTTGCTATGGGGTTTACTTTATCGAGTCCTTTGTATTTTGGCGCGCTTCCGTGGGAGGGTTCGTACATTGCCGGGCCTTTATCAGTAATGCTTGCGCTGGCGAGCATGCCAAGAGAGCCGGTCAGCATGGATGCCTCATCCGATAAAATATCGCCGAAAGTGTTTTCCATAACCATTACGTCAAATTGCTTCGGGTTCCTGACAAGCTGCATTGCCGCATTATCAACATACATATGACTAAGCTCAACTTCGGGATAATCAGGCGCAACCCTTTGTGCCACTTCCCTCCAGAGACGGGAAACATCGAGCACGTTTGCTTTATCCACTGAGCAGAGCTTTTTACTTCTTTTCATGGCAATATTGAACCCGAGCCTTATTATGCGCTCTATTTCGGATTCCGTGTAGAACATATTGTTAAAGCCGACCTTTTCGCCGTTTCTTTTTTCAATCCCTCTGGGCTCGCCAAAGTACAGCCCGCTGGTGAGCTCCCTGACAATCATTATGTCCACGCCTTTTACAACTTCTTCCTTAAGCGTGGAAGACGATACCAGTTCATCATACACGACAGCGGGCCTTAAATTGGCGAATAAGTTAAGTTCCTTGCGTATTTTTAACAGTCCTCTTTCAGGCCTTATTGCAGGGTCAAGCTCGTCATATTTCCAGTCGCCGATTGCGCCGAGGTATACAGCGTCAGAGTTTTTGGCCAGCTCAAGCGTGCCGTCGGGCAACGGGACTCCTTCAGCGTCAATCGCCGCTCCGCCGATTAATGCCCCGGTGAACTCAAAATTAACGTCAAATTTTTCTGACACGGCTTTTAGCACTTTAATTCCCTGGTCTATGATTTCCGGGCCTATCCCGTCACCGGGGAGAACTGCTATTTTATATGTTTTTGTCATTTTTAACCCTTTCCCTTGTATAATTCACCAGCCCGCCTGCCGCAATTAACTCCTGTATAGAGGGGGGAAACGGGTTGATTTTATATGTTTTATTTTTTGTTTTATTTATAACATTTCCTTTTTCCAGGTCAACCTGCAATTCATCGCCTGCTTCTGCCTCGGCGGGTATTTCTCCATGTTCGATAATAGGTAAGCCTATATTGATTGCGTTCCTGAAGAAAATTCTCGCAAAACTCCTTGCTATCACGCAATTTATCCCGCTTGCCTTGATTGCGATAGGGGCGTGCTCCCTTGAGCTGCCGCAGCCAAAGTTCTCGCCCGCAACAATTATATCGCCCTGTTGAACTCCTTTTGCAAAATCTGTGTCTATATCCTCCATGCAGTGTGCTGCAAGTTCCCCGGGGTCAGCGGAATTTAAATACCTGGCGGGTATTATTACGTCTGTATCAACATTATCCCCGTATAGCCAAATCTTACCCATAACCTTTTTCCTTTATTATTACCTTATCCCAGTTTATGAAAAAGAAAACGGGAAAGCAAACCATGATAATTAAGGTTTATTGCAGTGCAAATCTTTAACTTCAGTTTACATCCCCGCAATGCCCTCTAAAACCCTGGCATAAACCCTGTCCCAGCTATACTCCTCAGCGGTTTTGCGACACCCTGCCGTCATATCAGGCTTTTGCTCCAAAAACTGTAACAACCTTTTTGCAAGGTTTTCAGGGCCGTTTTTTTTCACATCAAATACAAACCCGTTAACTCCCTCTCTTACCAGCTCGCACGCCCCGGCGTTATTGCTTATAATCACAGGCTTACCGCAGGCCATGGCCTCAAGGGCGGCCAGGTTGAAAGTGTCCTCCAGCGAGGGCACCACAAGGCAGTCTACAGAACCGTAAAAAGAGGTTATATCTTCCTGGTGGCCTAAAAATTCAATGTTATCCCCTAGATTATAAAAGTTAACTAAAAATTTTACCCCAGGGTTTTTTTTGTATTTAGGATAAACAATTCTTGCCTTGAATTCATACCCTTGTTTTTTAAGTATTGAAAGGGCCCTGAGGAACACAAACCCGCCTTTTATTTTAAAACCCGGCGCGAGCAAGCCAAAAGTATAATTGTCATGCTGAACTTGATTCAGCATATCGGGAGATTCCGGGTCAAGCCCGGAATGACCGAATACATCCACGCCCGGATAGATAACAGCTATTTTTGCAGGCGCAATGTTAAAATTCTCCACTATATCTTGCTTTAGTAGCTCTGAAACAGTAAAAATCCTTCGATAACCCTGTTTTATCCATTTTTCCTGGTATTTAATCCTTTGCTTCTTTGTTTTCCTGAAATTATACAAAAATTTTTCAAACAAATTTTTTGTCTTATTAAGCCTGTTAACAAGCGAATGCCCCTGCAAAAAAGTTATATCAACCGGAGGGGTAATATTTTCAGAGATTATAAAGTCATAATGTTCTTTACCGGTTTGTTTTTTTGCTTCTTCATAGAATTTTTCCATTGATACAGGGTCATTATGGTCATATTTTTCTTCAATTACCCTTACATTACCTGCTTTTATGCCGGACTCGCCGCAATAAACCTGCACATTATGCCCGTCATCCATAAACCTCTTAATAAGGTTATAAAACAGCTTCTCCCCGCCGCCATGGAAGTTTTTTTCCTGGTACATCCTTATTATAAAGGCAATTTTCTTCATATAGTCAGCCTCGCATAGTTCGGGGCTTTGCTTTTAAGGTAGTCCTCGCAGTACTTTACCGGGTAAATCATTCTGTCCCAGCGTGACGCGGGGAATGCCACGGGCTTTGTTTCCAGCAATATCCAGTTGCTTATGATGTCTGCTTTTGCCAGTAACTCCTCATCAGCAGGCACTTCAACCCTTATTAGCCCGAAAGCGTTTGTGCCGTAATTTTTATCATAATGCAGCCTTAAGTACCAGCTAAAAACGCTTTCGGGCCTGCCCTTGCCGTCTTCTGGCCGGAAAACGCAGGAGCGCTCGCCTTTTTTCATTGAATAAATCCTGTACTGGTTCTCATAATCAAAGTAGCAGGCATGGTGTGACTTTATTACGCCGACTATGTTTGAGCCGGAGGTCAGCTCCTTGCTGAGTTTTTCCACCCTTCCGTCCACAAAAAGCCAGCCTTTGTTATAATCCCTGCCGGCCCATTGCCGTACAAGCGATTTTTCCAGCTCACCCCTTATTTTCTGGATTTCCTTATGGGCCTCATAGACGTACTGCTCGGGCAACATCGGCTCGCCTGCGCCCGTATCGATTATTTTCATTCCCAAATCGCCGGGGAAATGTTTTTGCGGCAAATATAGTGCTTCATGGGTTTTTTCAAGGCCGGCAGGGTGCGGTTTTTTATCGGCCCTGCCAAGCACCGCTGCTGCTACATGCCCGTAAATACAGGGAATGGACCTGTAGTAAAACAGTATTTTCTTGCGCTCTATGCCGTCTAAAAAATACGCAAAATTTGATTTCCCGGCGGTTATTTCAACGGGTTTTGTCTGGAAAACGCCGTTATTTTCGAGTATTTCAGCGTTTCGCCTTTCAATATCATTGGCCGGCGCGGGAAAATCGTCATTTTCCCGTGCTATTCGAGGAATTTTAATATCCTCGCTGTTCTGTTTTTTTTCCCTGATAAAATTTCGCAGTTTATTCATACAAATAACTCTTTGCCAGCTCCCTGAACTTCTCCTTGTCAAGGCCCGGAGCTGTCTCAAAGCGGTCCAGCTCCTCTTGCACCTGCTCAAGCAGGTTTTTGCCTTCTTTTATTATACTCCCCGGGTTATCCGGACTTTCGCAAGCCCCTTTCTTTATAAGATTTAAACGGAAATGAAGCGCCTTTTTCCTGTAGAATCCGAGTTTTCTGTAATCAAGGTTTCTTATTGTCAAAGAATCAATATCTTCAAGCGTCAGCCTTATAATAGTTTCCTCAATATCATTAATCCTGGACATTTCAGCTTCTATGAGGCGGTTTATTTCTTCTGCGGTAAGGTTATTAACATTTATTCCCTTAATATCAACCGTTTTCCTGGGGGAATCGAGCTTATGGAAACGCTGCTCCCCTGTTTCAAGGTTATATTCAATAAACCCTTTTGGCTCATGCGCCTCTTTCCAGATATTTGAGCTTGTGCGTTCTATTGCTCCCGAGTAATAAGTGTTTTCCGCCAGTTTTGTGTATGTATGATAGTGCCCCAGGGCCACATAATCCCATTTTGACCGGTTAATATTATCCGGGTTTACCAGGCTTGCCTGGCCGTAAGTGTCCAGCTCCGGGCATTTAATGCTTTCATAAGAGCCGTGAATAGCTAAAATATTATATTTATAGTTGTTATCAGGGATTATATTGGTCTTTTCAAAGTCGCTTAGAGCATTGTAGGGTATACCGAGTATGCTTGTGCCGTAATTATCAAGCGTAAATTGCTCAATTTGCTTATCAATCACCTTAATGCCGGGAACCGTGGCTTCTATAACCCTTAAAATGCACTCATTTTCAAGGGATTTAGAGGCTTCATGGTTACCGGAAACCATTATTACGGGCGCAGGGCATGTTTTCCTGAATTCCTGCAACAGTTTAATAGAGAGGTAAATACTGGTATTGCCGGGTCTTGGCCTGTGGAAAATATCGCCGGCTATTATTACTGCATCAGGATTTATAACAGAAACCCTGTCCAGTGTTTCCTTAAAGGCTGTTATAACGTCTCTTTCCCTTACGTTTAAGCCTTTAGGGGTAACTTTATTGTAGGCCCGATAGCCAATATGCAAGTCTGCGAGATGTACCAGTTTCATGGGATTTATTTTAGCATACCCGGGCATGTTGTGGCTGGTAACAACCTAGCACCCCAAAAATTAAAATTCTTCAAAATCGGCCC
>JANQGS010000261.1 GCA_028277195.1 Candidatus Gastranaerophilales bacterium | reverse complement strand
GGGTTTGCAGGGAGCAAAACCAACGCTTTCCTGGCTATCGGTAAACGTGGAGCAGGCAGCAGTTTATTCCAGAAAGGGTTAGAGATATTTTTCAATACTCGCTACCAGGGCCTGCTTTTGTATAAGCCCTACCAGCCTCTCTACCGCCTCACCGTTCTTAAACACCAGAAGGCTCGGGATCCCGCTTATGCTGTATTCCTGTGCTGTGCGAATATTATCGTCAGTGTTAACTTTAACTACTTTTAGCTTTCCCTGTAATTCCTCTGCTATCTCGTCAATAACAGGAGCTATTTTTTTACAGGGCCCGCACCAGGGTGCCCAGAAATCCACAAGCACCGGAATATCGGATTCCTTTACTTCCTGATTAAAATTTGCGTCATTTACTTCCATTGCGTTAGACATATGTTGTTCTCCCAAGAAAATGGCATACCATGTAAATTCTTAAATTATTATATAATGAAAAAATGAAAAGTTTTAATCTTAATTTAATTGATAAATATCTTTTAAAACAAATAATGGAAACATTTTTTCCCGGGATACTGGTTTTTACCTCGCTGGTTTTTGCCTCAGACCAGTTTTTATACCTCATAAAACAAATCTCTAACTACGGCATCCCTTTTAAAATAGCGTTTTTGGCAATACTGCTCCAATTGCCCTATATAATAGTCTTTACCATTCCAATGGCCATACTGCTGGCAGTTATTCTTACGTTTAACAAACTTAATACAAATAATGAAATAACAATAATGAGGGCATGCGGGATAAACCTCAGGAGGCTTGCCCTGCCCGTAATTATTTTTAGCCTTGTCGCAACCATGGCGAGCTTCCTTATAAATGAATACGTTGTCCCGGCAGCAAAAACACAGGCCAGAAACCTCATGCTGTGGGCTTTAGTGCAAAAAAGCATTCCCTCGGAGAAAAAACATTTTTCCTTTAAAGAATATGATGTCAATAAGCAACTTAAGAGACTTTTTTATATTAACGGGCATGAAAACGAAAAAATGAAAGGCGTAACGGTACTGGACCTCTCTAAAAAGGAAATAATACAGATAATCCAGGCCAGGGAGGCCGAAGCAGAAGTTGATAAGTGGAAATTCTATGAAGCGGTTAACTATACAATATCAAGAGACGGAAAATTAATGAACACCGCAGCGTTTAAGGAGTCAATCCTCAATACCAGCATTAACCCCGGAAAACTTCAGGCATTGCACAAGGCCGAGGAACTTAATTATTTTGAGCTTACGGGTTATATAAACAGGCTGGAAAAGGAAAAAAAGCAGGATGTTTCAATCCTGAAAATCCGGCTGTATGAAAAACTGTCACTGCCTGCAACCTGCTTTTTAATATCAATTATAGGCATTCCCCTGGCAATAAGCCCGCCAAGGGCAAGGTTTAACAGGGGCTTGCTGTTCAGTGTGTTAATAATATTCTGTTATTACATTTTAAGGGCAGTCTCAACCTCAACGGGCGAGGCGCACATAATTGCCCCGCTGCTATCGGCATGGCTGCCCAATATTATTGTGCTTATTGTCGGGTTATTCCTGTTTTACAGGAAGGAATTTATTGTCGGCTAGTACATAGTTAAGTTAATTTTGTCATTCCGGGCTTGCCCCGGAATCTCATGAATGAGTGCGACCGGGTCTTACTCCCGCTTCGCCTGAGATTCTGAAACAAGTTCAGAATGACGGAAAAATTTTTTATCATCTACT
>JANQGS010000251.1 GCA_028277195.1 Candidatus Gastranaerophilales bacterium | reverse complement strand
ACGTTTTCTTAAAGTCGGGCTCCCTCCATTTTTTTGATACTCAATCAAAAAAACAGAGTCCTTCCGATTTTAAGAAAACTAACTCATTTTGGTATAAATATCCTCAGGCAGGTAAATATCCTGTTTTTTTAACTCCCGCCTTATTTCGTCATAGGTAAAATTCCTGCAATTGCACCGCTGCTGGTACATAGCCACAACCGTCAACACATCGTCCACCGATAACCTGATTATCCTTCTCCCGTTAGGGTTTTCAACAACATGCGCCATCTCTAAACTCACCCTTTACATCCGTTTGTTTTTTTAGTTATATAGAAGTTATCGAAAATTTTAAAAAAATTTTGATGCTGTTTGAGCTAAAATCCCCTATCTGGAGTATACTAAAATTAATTCAACTTTAATATGAACTTTATATAAAAATTTTCGTTTAATTAATAGACAAAAATAGGGAAAGGAGAAACAAAAAATGCAAAAACCCGTTAAAAAATTCGCCATATCAGGCCTGAGCTCAATTATGCTCGCAACAACAGTTCTTCCGGCCTTTGCGCAGGACTATTCCTATGATTCCTATCATAATAACCAGGACTATCAACAAAACTACCAGCAAAACTACCGGCAAAACCATCCCCCGCAAAATAATTATGCGCCTCCCGCGTATAACCGGCCTCAACAACCGCCCCAACAACAGCCCGTAAATTATAATAACAACGTTCCCGCCAATAATTACAGCCTGCCTCCGCTACAGGGACGGGTAGTAACGGTTCCCCCCGGGACAATGCTCTCGGGCGCAACAGCCAACAGGACGTTAAGCAGCAAAAACCTCAGGACCGGCGACAGTATAAGCGTAAACATGAGTACGCCGTTCTATTACGGCGGCGCAATGGTACTGCCCGCCGGAACAAGCGTAACGGGCAATGTCGTTATGGCAGAACCCGCAGGCAGGGCCGGTAAAAACGGGCAGCTAATGATAGTGTTTAACCAGGCAATAACCCCCACCGGGCAAAGAATAGGCCTGACAGGCAAACTGGCCACAGAAGACGGCTCGGGCGTCCTCAAAGGCGGCACGGGAATGCAAAGAACCACAAAAGCGGTTAAGGACGCGGCTGTAGGTTCTGGCATAGGCGCGCTCCTCGGAACAATCTTCGGGGCAATATCCGGCGGCAGTGTAGGAAAAGGCGCTGCTATCGGCACCGCCATCGGAGGCGGCACGGGAGTCGCGAAAACTGTTGTGGATAAAGGAAAAGACGTAGTTATAGAAGTAGGGGAACGCCTTGACATAATACTTGACAGCGAATTAAGGACCGGAGGAGAGCAAAATAGAACCCCTCAAAATTACAATGCCCCCGGTTATGATAATGATTATAATTATGGTTATTAATCTTAACCTTTTAGGTTAATTGCTGTTAAAGTTTGTATTATGATACACTTTAATAATCGCAAATAATCGCAGTTGTTGGATTTAACCTGATGAACACTATACTCGGGAAAAAGCCTGAACAAAAAGAAGACGTTAACAAGCAGAAAGAACAGATATCAGCCGTTCTAAGAGATAATAACGAGGAAATTTCCCTGGAAAGAGCCCTGGTTATCTCAACAATAGCGCATCCTTTACTGGTTTTTCTTATATGGCTTATTATTACAATACTTGCCTTTCTCGGGATAAACCTGTTTTCACTTATTAAAGACGAGCCCAGGGTTCGGGACATAGAATTTGTAATTGTTAATAAGCCTGAAAAAAAACCGATAAATAAAAACACCAGGCTTCGCTCAGACAGGAATTCACAGGCAGGGGGCAAACATGACCCGACCAGGAAGCAGTCCGACCCCGAGCCAATGTCAACACCGGCAAAACCACAAAAGCCGACTCCTCCGCCTCAAAAGGCGAAAACAAAAGTAAAACCGGCAAAACCGCCCGCCCCTAAACCGGTGCAGCAGGCTCCTAAAGCCCCGCCAAGGCCAATTCCGGCCAGAAAGCCTTCAGTTCCGCCGATAAAACCCCCGAATGCTTTTTCAGTGCCTGTGCCCAAGCCTAATATACCTAAAAATACAGCACCTAAGATGGGAGGGCCTGTCACAAGCGGACCTATAGGGCCGTCTGCCCCAAGTTCAGAACCCGCTCCGGTTATGTCAGCCGGAAGCAGCAGCAGTAACTCCATAAGGAGGCCAAGCAGCTACTCAACGGGAAGCGG
>JANQGS010000254.1 GCA_028277195.1 Candidatus Gastranaerophilales bacterium | reverse complement strand
ACAACAAAATTGGTGTTAATTGGAGGTTTAGGACTAATGACGCAAGGCTTAAAATGGAAAAACTTTATCCAAGTAAATTAACTTAACAATGCACTAGTTAAAATAGTAAATCCATCAAGTCTAAAAGAGATTTATAAAGAGCTTATTACGGAAGCAATGCAGAGTATTTAAGTAAAGTTTTATGAATAAAGAATGTCAATTTTGGGCGTGCAAAATCTTGCAAAAGTCTTTATTTACAGATATTTTTTGTATAATTATATTTAAACAAAATAAATTTAATCAACAGAATAAATTTTAAGCGAGTATGATTGAGAGGTTTTAATTATGACAACCCCAACAGTAGAACAAAAGAAAATAACTCCTAACGAGAAACAATTTGAGTGCATAAAAACATTAGACGGCCCGATTATGGTTCTTGCCGGTCCGGGAACAGGTAAAACCTTCACCATTATACAGAGAATCAGATATATGCTCGAACAGGGCATACTGCCTGAAACAATACTTTGCCTTACATTCTCTGAAGCTGCTGCCGGGGAAATGAAGCTCCGACTCGTCAAAGAAGTCGGCACTGTTGCTTCCTCTGTTGAAATAAACACTTACCACGCCTTCTGCAATAATATAATTTTTCAATTCCCTGTTAAATTTGAGCTGGTCGAGCATTTCAACATCATTGATGAGCTTACAAAATACAGCCTGATGAAAGAAATAGTCGAGGAATACAAGCCTAAATATTTGCTTGCCAGGGATTATGACCCGTATTATTACATTAAACCTCTTTTAAGCGCAGTCGATGAGATTAAATTGAACAGGGTTAGTAAAGACAAATACTTTGCTGTTCTGGAATCCGGCAAGAATTGGGGAGCTGAACTGCAAAGATTAAACGCTGACAGGATTGAGCAAATAGAAAAATCCAAACTCGGTAAAAGAAACAGACTTAAAACTGTTGAAAAAGAAATCACAAAGCTGGAAGAAAATATCGAAAAAGCAAAGGAAGCCTGGGAAGTAATACAGATTTATATCCATAGAATGCAGGAAAACAACCTCATCGACTTTAACGATATGATTAACTTTGTCCTGAATGCTTTTGAAAACGATCCGGCATTTGCTGATAGTATCCGCTCAAAATACAAATACATGCTTGTGGATGAGTACCAGGACACAAACAAATCCCAGAATGAACTGATTTTCCAGCTGGCTGGCGATAATGAAAACTCTAATATTCTGGTTGTTGGAGATGACGACCAGGTAATTTACCAGTTCCAGGGAGCGCAGACAGATAATCTTGAGAAGTTTTTGAATACCCATAAAAACGCAAATGTTATCTGCCTTGAGGAAAACAACCGCTCAACCCAGACAATTCTTGATTTAAGCAGGCAGATATTAAAACAAACCCCGGCAAGGCTTGAGGATAATCAGGATTTTATAAATCAGGGAATAAACAAAACCCTTGTAGCCAAAAACGCTGAGATAATCAAGCAGGACAGGATAACAGAACTGCATTCCTTTGCGGATTCTGTGCAGGAGATAAATTTCATAGTCGATAAAATCCAGCAGGTTATAAAAGAAAATCCTGAGTTGCCACTAAGTGAAATAGCAATTCTTGCAAGGACAAACGGGGAGCTGGAAAACTTTGCAGATATTTTTAAAAACAAAGGAATCCCTTTCCAGACAAATAAAAAGAAAGATATTTTTAGCTTAAAACCGTCATTGCTGGTTTACCTGTATTTAAAAGCCTTTGATAACCACCAGCTTTATTCGGCTGGATTGTTTGGAATACTCAACCATCCGCCATTTAGCTTCCATGTTGATGACTATACTTATCTGGTTAAAAACTGTAAAACGGCTGTACCGACTGAAGAGGGAGAAAGAACTCAGCATAAAAACTTTATTTCAGCTATAAAAGATGAACTGGAAACAAGGAATTGGGCTGACAAAGATAAAATTGAAAAGTTTATAGCTGTCTTTGATGAAATCAAAGCATTGCAGGCAAAAGAAAATGTTTATAACCTGATAATCCAAGTTTTAAACAAGACGGGCATCTTAAAATATTACTCTGAGAACCGTGAAGACCTTTTTGATAATATAGCATCTATTAAAAAACTAACTGATGAGGCTAGAAACTTTCAGAGGAAAAATCCATCTGCCGGGCTTGGTGAGTTTTTAAGCTATCTTGATACATCTTTAAAACAGGGAATCCCCCTTGCTATTGAAGAAAGCAACATCGTAAAAAACGCTGTTCAGCTTGTAACCGGACATAAGTCAAAAGGCAGAGAGTTTTCATATGTATTTTTATACAACCTGACTTCAAAAAATTGGGAGAAATCCCCCTCAAGGGATAAGCTAAAAATACCTGTTGAGAAGGCAAACTTCTCTGACGACCCGGACGAAGCAAAGGACGCCGAAGTCGGCAGGCTTTTATTTGTTGCCATCACAAGGGCAAAATATGCCCTTTATATGACTCATTCATTATTAAAAGACGGCAAAAACCTTGAGCTCAGTAAGTTTATATCTCACCTTTCTGACAATCAGTCCATAATAAGCAAGAATGATTACGAATTAAACCCTGATGAGCTGGCACAGGAATATATTAACCAGTTTATCCTGCCGGAGATTTATCTGTGCGAAACATATCTGGACGAACTAAAAGAGCGGGTAAAAAGGCACGTTATGAGTGCAACTTCTCTCAATGACTATAACGCCTGCCCCAGAAAATTTTTGTACTCCCATGTTTATAGAGTTCCGAGTTTTGAATACACAAGTCCTGCACTGGCTTTTGGAACATCGGTTCACGAGGGATTTGAGAAGTTTACCAAGGTGGCGGTTGAGACAAA
>JANQGS010000182.1 GCA_028277195.1 Candidatus Gastranaerophilales bacterium | reverse complement strand
AGCCTGTTCTTCAGTAAAGCCGGTTTCTACCTCCTCAAAGTTTTTGTTTCTATAATCAGGGGAGAGTTCTTTGGATTTTTGGCGGTGTTTATTGTTTTTCATTTTATAAATTCTTCTAAAAAGGTTTTAAGTTTATCGAACTTTTTCATATCAAGGTATTTTTCTCTCAGGGCTACTTTGGGGCTGTATGTTATTTCAGGCATAGTTGCAAAGTATGTTTGAAGAATAGCTTTAGATGGAGACTTAACTCTATTTGAGCTGTCAAATTTTTTTATTTCGTCTTCAAAATATTCAAGAATATGTTTAGAATGATTATGGGCAATGGCCTTCCGGCATAAATCCTCTAAAATCCCGTTATCCTGGCAATTAGGAAAAAGGAAAAGTCCTGTCTTGTAAATTTTACCTGATTTTTTATCAATTATATCGAATACTTTTCCGGATGAGTTATTTTCAGGAATTTCAAAACCGTTATCCGACAAAATTTTGAGTATCTCCTTCAGGGTATCGTCATGATTACTGTCAGCATCAACTAAAAATGATATTTTTTTTACATTATCATTAAAATCCGAAGATTTTATTTCAGTTTCAAATACCGACTTTATGCAGCTTTTACTGCCACAAGCGTGGATACAGCATTCTGCTTCCCTGGTTTTTTTTTCAATCATAGTTTTATTCAAAATAACGTGCTTGTAATAACCGGGATCCTGGTTTTTTATAATAATTTTATGGCAATCAATTTTCCCTAAAATATATTCAACCACCCCGGCGTCAACTATACCTTCCGTGAATATAATTTTTTCAGCCATTACCTGACATCAACCCCATATCCCATAGACCGGTCAAATTCTTTAGATGTATAGTGTTCAACAGAAATTGAGTTATTCTGTTTATTTTTATCTAAACGGAATAATGACAGAAAATCATCGTTTAATTTAGAATCATTAAACGCATAATTACAGGCATCCAGGCATTCCATTGAGTGCGTTGTGGCGAACACCTGGACATTAAATTCCTCGGCTGCCTTAAATACCACTTTCCATAAATCAGGCAGGACTTTGTAGTAGATGCCGTTTTCGATTTCGTCGATAAAGACCGCGCCGTCTTTTGCCGTGTAGATGGCGACGAGGAAAGCGACGATGTTAATGAAGCCGTCGCCCATGAGTTTGAGTGGAACTGGAGAGGCAAGGCTTTCTATTTTACATTCTATTGAATTGTCAATGCCTAATTCAAGATTTTTTAAATTTGGTTCAATAACATTTAAAATTTTAATTAAATGTTCAGTTTTATCTTGTGATTGAACATTTTTATAGAAATTTTTTCCTAAAAATTCAAAATCGTTTGTATCTACATATATATTTTCAAAATTTTTAATATTAATACTAAGATTTTTTTTTGTTTGATAGCTTTCATTATTAAAATATATCTCATTTTCTGCAGAAATGTCTTCATTATTATTTTTTTTTACTTGCACCTTTAAAATATAACCGGCACTAATTTTTTCTTCATTTTTTTCATTAATAAATTTAAAAAAAGTTGAATTATTATCAGCAAATTTTATTTCTAAATTTCTTTTTTTCTCTTTAGAATTTTTAAAATCCAAATCAGCTGCTATTGAAATATCGTTATTTGATTCATTATTGAAGAATATAGATTTAAAATCATTTTCTTTTTTAGGTTTATGTTTTCTATTATAAAAAATAGAATTAATAACAACGGGCTCTGAAAAATTGGCAATCAGATACAGCGCCTCCAGCAACGAACTCTTACCGCTGGCATTTTCCCCAACAATTAGATTTACCCTGCTGAAATCGTCTATATTTAACTCTTTTATCCCTCGATAGTTCTCTATGTCGATACTTTTTATCATTTCTCAAATATACCACAAAACCTTATGCGCTTTTCCTTATATCCTCTTCTTCTATCTCCCCCGGATTATATATCACCGGAATATGCTCGGTATCAACAGTTTGCAAAGCCTGCCATAAGTCGTAAGAGGCTTGCATGTTGTTCCAGAACTCCGGTGTGGTATTGAATGCCTTTGCTATTCTTACAGCCATTTCAGCGGTAATCCTGTTTTTACAGTTTATAATTTCCGAAACAGTGACTCTTGAAACTCCAAGAATTTTTGCCAGTTTTGTTACGGTTAAATCAAGAGCTTGCATTTCATCTTTTAATATTAATCCCGGATGTGCAGGGTTATGCATTCGCATTGATATTATCTCCTTAATGATAATCTATATAATCTAAAATATAAGCGTCTCCGTTAATGAATTCAAATGTTATTCGCCAGTTTGCATTTACTGTTATAGAATACAAGGTTTTCATATTTCCTTTTAATTTATGTAGCCTAAAGGATGAACGATTTAGGTCTTTAACCTGATTTGCTTCATTGATAGCTGTTAAAATTTTACTTAACTTTACGACATGCTGGGGGTTTATTCCTGATAAATACCCTTTTGTGAAAAATTTTTCCAGCTTTTTATTTTTGAAACTTTTAATCATATTATAAACTATAAATTAACAGTTTGCAATCCTCTCTGACTTCACCCTGTCAATAATCTCGTCAACCTCTTTTTCATCAAGTGTCTCGCGCTCTAAGAGCACTTTTACTATCTCATCCATAATATCCCTGTTTTCGATTAAAATCCTTTTTGAGAACTGATACCTTTCCTCAATCAGGCTCTTTACCTCCCTGTCAATCATTGAGGCTATCTCTTCCGAATAATTCCTGTCAGTGCCGAAATCCCTGCCTAAAAACACATGCTCATTATTCTTTCCATAGGCAATAGTCCCGATTTTTTCGCTCATTCCAAACGTGGTTATCATTTTCCTGGCGAGCTCAGTTGCTTTTTCTATGTCATTCTGTGCGCCGGTTGTTATTTCCTCCGGGCCGAACTTCAATTCCTCGGCTATTCTTCCGCCTAACAGCATTGCTATTTTGTCCATGAGCTGGTTTTTCTTGTAAGTAAGGTGGTCTTTCTCAGGCAGTGTCATGGTTATACCCAGCGCCATTCCCCGGGGGATAATAGTTACCTTGTGCAGGGGGTCGCAATTTTTAAGGAATTTAGCCAGCAGCGCATGGCCGACTTCATGAAAGGCGGTATTTTCCTTTTCCCTCTCGTCAATTATCCTGCTTTTCTTTTCCGGGCCGGCAATTACCTTATCTATGGCCTCCTCGAGGTCCTCCATTTCAATTTCCTTTTTATCTTTTCTGGCTGCCAGCAGCGCGGCTTCATTGATAAGGTTGCTCAAATCAGCCCCGGTAAAGCCCGGGGTTCTCTTTGCGAGGGTCTTGACATCAACCTGGGGCGCGAGGGGCTTGCCTTTTACGTGCACATTAAGGATTTGCTCCCTGCCCATTATGTCCGGTCGGTCAATCACAACCTGCCTGTCGAACCTGCCTGGCCTTAAGAGCGCATTATCCAGGATATCAGGCCTGTTGGTTGCCGCAACTATGATTATGCCGGTCGTTCCGTCAAATCCGTCCATTTCAACGAGTAACTGGTTAAGGGTTTGCTCCCTTTCATCATGGCCGCCGCCCAGCCCTGCGCCCCGCTGCCTGCCTACGGCATCTATTTCGTCTATAAAAACAATACACGGGGCATGCTTTTTAGCCTGCTCAAACAAGTCCCTGACCCTTGACGCGCCAACGCCAACGAACATTTCCACAAAGTCAGAGCCGCTTATGCTGAAAAACGGGACGCCGGCCTCACCTGCAACCGCTTTTGCCATAAGTGTTTTGCCTGTTCCGGGAGCGCCTACCAGGAGAACTCCCCTGGGGATTTTTGCGCCCAGCGAGAGGTATCTCTGGCTGTTTTTCAGGAAGTCAACTATTTCCTCGAGTTCCTGTTTTGCCTCGTCTATGCCCGCCACGTCGGAGAAGGTTACTTTTACCTTGTTATCGAGCATCATTTTTGCCCTGCTCTTTCCGAATGACATGGCCTGGGTGCCGCCGCCCTGGGCGCTCCTGAACATTAATACCAGCGCTATCAGCAGGAAAAGCGGGAAAATAAGCGAGCCTATGAGCCCTATCCATTGACCGGAATTATGCGAATGCTGGATTTCAACATTTACGCCGTTTTCTTCCAGTTTATCAACCAAGTTTGCGCTGTTCAGGGGTATTGTCACCCTGTGCTTTATAATACTGCCGTCCGGTTCGCCGGCTTCGGCCATTAAGTAGTCCTCAGCAATCACAGCGCCGGTTATTTTATTATTTTTAACCAGCCCCATGAATTCGGAGTAAGTAGTCTCCCTTATAGTATCTGTTTTTGAAGATAATAATGATGCAAAAAATGCCAGCATAATTACCATTAATGTTATATATATGCCTGTAGTCTGGTATTTTTTCATTGTTTTTACATTTTCCTCATATTTTTAGATAGTATTTTTATAATATTTTACTATAACCAGTATTTTTATTCAGATTTTTTAATAAAAAAAAGACAACCTGAAAAGATTGCCAGGGATGCTATAATAATATTTTCAACAAACCATCCGTGGAGAACCTGGAATAACAAGACAAATTTTAAAAAAGAGGAAAATTTAACTTTGCAAAAAACAGGAAATTTCTAAAAAACAATACAACAGGGGATAGTTGCACAAATCCCGAAAGTACCTTAAAATAAAAACAGCAGGAGATAAAACAGGAGTTAACGATGCATACAGAGTATATCCAAAGTATTTCGGGGGGGGGGTAAAAAGAATGAGCTTTTAAAAAAGAAGCAAAGCTCCTTTTTTAACGCTCCCGCTTCGCAGGGTTTCACCCTGGCAGAGGTGCTGGTTGTTATATTTCTTTTAGGAGTGATTGCAATTGAAACCATACCGGGAGTAATAAAAAATTATCAAAACGCAGTAACTGCCTCTAAAGTAAAAAAATACCAGTCTGTTTTCTCACAGGCAATCATGAACTATTCCGTTGATAATGACTGCGTGGG
>JANQGS010000174.1 GCA_028277195.1 Candidatus Gastranaerophilales bacterium | reverse complement strand
CCATGAGGAAAACCTTAACCCTGAAGTAGGGCCGGAAAACGAAAAAAGGGTCATCGGGCTCAGCGACGAGCAGGTAAGGCAATACTCCGCAATCCTTGAAAAAATAGTTATCCGGGCTGCACGGGAAAAAGGCATTGGCAGGGAAGCGATTATCTGCGAAGACCTCGGCACAATAACAAACCCCGTTGTGCAGGTAATGAAATACCTGGGGCTAAGCGGTCTGAGGGTAACGGAATTTGTTGACCCGGGGGACGAAAACCATCCTTACAGGGTTAAAAACACCGAGCCCCGGCACTGGGTAATGGCCGGAAGCCACGATAACGCCCCTGTCTCCTGCTGGGCAGATGAATTATGCCGGAACAACGAAATAGAAAGTCACGCGGCAACCCTTGCCGGGGACCTGGGGCTTGACCGGCAGGAACTCGTGGAAAACAGGCATAAATTTATTACAGCGAAATTTGCCGAGCTTTTTGCCAGCCCGGCTGAAAACATTCAGGTATTTTTCCCTGATTTCTTCGGGATGAGGGAAAGATACAACATGCCGGGGACCTCAGGCAGCCGGAACTGGTCATTAAGAGTTCCCAATAATTTTGAATGCTTCTATTACAAGCAGCTTGAAAAGAAGGAGGCCCTGAATTTGCCCGAAGCGCTGGTTATTGCCCTGAAGGCAAGGGGCAACGACTTTATTCTCAGGCATAAGGATTTAATCAATAAACTTGAAAAGTTGATGTAGTCAAAATCAGAATAATTTTGTACTATAAATATATAGCAAGAAATATATGTCCGGGAGAATAAAATATATGAAACACAGACTTGTAACCAGAAGTGACTTTGACGGGCTGGTATGCGCTGCCCTGTTAAGAGAGCTGGATATGATTGATGACATAAAATTTGTTCATCCTAAAGATATGCAGGACGGCAAAGTAGAAATAACAGACAGGGATATAACAACTAACCTGCCCTATGTTGCGGGGGTTTACCTGGCGTTTGACCACCACCTTAGCGAGACCGTGAGGGTTAAGGGGATTGCGGATAATCACATCATTGACCCTGTTGCTCCTTCTGCTTCAAGGGTTTTATTTGATTATTTCGGCGGGGAGGTAAAGTTCACAAAAAGATGGGATGAAATTCTGGAAGCTGTTGATAAAGCTGACTCGGCCAACTTTACAAGAGAAGAAATATTAAAACCCGACGGGTGGGTTCTATTGAATTTCCTGATGGACCCCAGAACAGGCCTGGGAAGGTTTAAGAATTTCAGGATTTCTAATTACCAGTTGATGATGGAGCTCATAGAAAAGTGTAAAGACATTACCATCAGCCAGATTCTTGAGCTTCCTGACGTGAAGGAAAGAATTGAGATGTATTTTGGGATGGAAAATAAGTTCAAGGACCAGCTAATAAGGTGTTCCACAATATATGATAACCTTATAGTGGTTAATTTAAAGAATGAAGAAATCATATACTCGGGCAACCGCTTTATGGTTTATGCCATTTATCCCGAATGTAACATCTCAATGCACGTATTATGGGGGTTAAAGCAGCAAAATACAGTTTTTGCGGTGGGAAAATCAATTCTTAATAAGACATCCGGGACCAATATCGGTGAGCTGATGCTGAAATACAACGGAGGCGGGCATAAAAATGCGGGCACCTGCCAGATAAGCCATGATAAGGCTGATAATGTAATGAAAGAGCTTATCCGCAAGATTAATAAAGACGGTTGAGACCAGGAATTTGAGAATAACGGACGTTATTAACCTGTCCATGTCATCCTCAATGATGGGCCATGCACCAATGCCCCGTGCGCAACTGAAACATATGAATAATAGGATATATTTTTTTCTCCTTAACATATTTTTATATAATAATCAGTTTTCGAAAAATAAAATTTAAAAAACTATTGCAATTTAAACAAAAAATTAATACACTTGTATTATATGAACATATTATACAGGTGTGCCAAAAGTGAAAAATAAAATAATAGAAGCAGCCGGCGACATATTCGCAGAAAAAGGCTACCAGAACTCCACGGTAAGGGATATTTGCCGGAAAGCGGGCATTTACCAGCTTTCAATAAATTACCACTTCGGCAGCAAGGAAAACCTGTTTAAGGAAGTGCTCCTAAACGCCTACCGGGACACAGAGGAGACCTCGCTGGTTGAAAAAATTAAGGACTTCCCGCCTGAAAAACAACTGGAAGAGGTCATAAGAACAAGGGTAAAATCCGTTTTCAGCAGGGATAAAAAAGGGAAATTCTTTAAAATAATAGCAAAGGAAATCTCCATTAATTACGCTTTCATAGTTGAAATAATGAGCTCAACCATACTGGAATACCTGGTTTTTATAAAAAGCATATTCGCCCGGCTGTCAGAGGACAAACTGAGTGATTTTGAGCTAAATTACTGTGTTTACCTGTTAATGTCGCATATATCAGCCCTGAGCGTGCATGAAAAGGGCGTCTTGATACTTTTTAACACAAATAACCCGGCTGAAGAGCAGCTGGAAATGTTTATACAACACGTTAAAAAATTCATACTGGCAGGAGTGGAAAAACTGAAAGAGGAAAAAATATGAAAAAGATTGTAATACCGGTAATCATTGTTATAGCGCTGGCGCTGGGCGCAAAGTTCTTTGTTTTCAGGGGCGGGCCGCCCCCGGGAATGGGCGGTGCGATGCCCCCGCCGGTGGTTGAAACCGCTAAAGTCTCCGAAATTGAAACAGGAGATAAAATAAAAACAACCGGAAGGATAGAATCCCCGCTGAGCGTGGATATAAGGCCGAGAGTGGAAGGATACCTGCAAAAAGCCTACTTTGAGGAAGGGTCATTCGTTAAAAAAGGCGATTTACTGTTCCTCATAGAGCCGGATACTTTTGAAGCAGTCTTGAGGCAGGCAAAAGCAGATATTAATGAAACAGAAGCCGCCCTGGAAGAGGCTGAAAAGAACTTTGTAAGAGTGCAGGAACTGGTGGAAAAAGAATACGCCAGCAAAGCCCGGTATGACGACATACTCGCCAAAAGAAACAGGGCAAAGGCTTTACTTGAGGTAAAAAAGGCAAACCTTGAGCAGGCAAGGATTAACCTGGGCTATACAAGGATTTATGCCCCTGTAAGCGGTAAAATCGGAAAAATCCAGATGCATGAAGGGAATGTCGTAAGCCCCCTGATAGGCACTTTAGCCAGAATAGTAAGCCTTAACCCCGTTTATGTGACCTATAACATAACCACAGCGGAGTATTTAAAAATCATAAAGGATAAAAAAGCCAATACAGCAAATGAAGTAGCGATTACACTGGCGGATGAGAGCATATACCCGTCTAAAGGAAAGGTTGTTTTCTATGACAACGAGGTGGACGGCGCAACCGGGACAATAGCCGTGCGGGCTGAGCTGGAGAACCCTGATTATATGCTTATTCCGGGCCAGTACGTAAACGTTGAGATGCGGGTCGGCAAAAGGGGAAAAACCCTTGCAGTGCCGCAGGAGGCAGTGCTTGACAGCCCGGAAGGCAAGTATGTTTATGTAATGCAGGAAGACAGCACTGTAAACCCCAGGCCAATAGGGGTTAAAAAACAGCAAGACGGCTATTGGACGGTTACAGGAGGAATTGAGGCGGGGGAAACCATCGTTGTTAAGGGTACCCAGAAGGTTCGCCCGGGTATTAAAGTTATGGATAAGGACCAGGTAGGGAAAAATGCAAAAGAATAATTTTTTTATAAACAGGCCAAGGTTTGCGATAGTAATAGCGCTGGTTATGACCCTTGCGGGCATAATTTCGGCGACAAAACTGCCGCTTGAGGAGTATCCCCTTATAACCCCACCGCAAATAGTCGCACAGGCATCCTATCCCGGGGCAAGCGCCGAGGTAATTGAGTCAACGGTGGCAGCACCCCTGGAAGCAGCCGTCAACGGGGTTGAGGATATGATTTATATGTCGTCCCAGAGCTCTAACGGTGTTTATAGCCTGAGGGTATACTTTAAGGTCGGCACAGACCCTGATATGGCCCTTATTAATGTGCAGAACAGGCTTAACCTGGCGTTGCCCCAGCTCCCTGAAGAGGTAAGAAGATACGGACTGTTTGTTAAAGACCAGATTGACGGCCCGGGATTAATGATTATCAGCTTTAGCTCCCCTGATAACTCATATGACCAGTTCTATATAAGCAATTTTGCCTCGATTTTTGTTAAGGACGCCCTTTCAAGAATAGACGGTGTGGGCGAGGTAGAGGTCTTTGGCGGGCGGGATTACAGCATGAGGATATGGCTGAACCCCGATAAAATGGCGAGTTTGTCCGTTACGAGCACTGATATTATCAATGCGATAAGAAGCCAGAACATACAGGTGCCTGTTGGCAGCCTGGGCCAGGAACCCGCCGCCGTTGGGCAGAAATTCCAGCTTAACCTGAAAACCACGGGCAGGCTTAAAGAGGTCGGGGACTTTGAAAACATTGTAATAAAATCCAATTTCAGCGGTGCAAACGTAAAACTGAAGGATGTTGCCCGGGTTGAGCTGGGCGCACAGTCATATTCCACCATAGGAAGGGTTAACGGCTCTCCCTCAGCCATAATAAAGGTGGTGCAGCTATCTGATGCCAACTCCATAGCTGTATCCGACGCTATTAAAAAGGAAATGAAACGACTCTCCGAATCGTTCCCGGAAGGGATTGAGTACCAGATAGTCCGGGATGAGACCGATTTCATTAAAAAATCAATGAATGAGGTAATAAAATCAATAATCATGGCGATTGTATTCGTCGCTTTGATTACCTATGTGTTTTTTGCGGACAGGCGCTCGTCGTTTATACCCATAATTACAATGCCCGTTTCGCTGATTGGGACGCTCACGGCGCTGTATGTAACGGATTTTTCAATTAACACGCTTACCCTGTTCGGGCTGGTGCTGGCTGTCGGTACAGTGGTTGATGATACTATTGTGGTCGTTGAAAATATGCAGCGGCATATAAAAAAGAACAAACTAGAGCCAAAAGAGGCGGCAGTAAGGACAATGCAGGAAGTGGCAGGCGCCGTAATCGCCACAACCCTGGTGCTGCTCGCGGTGTTTGTGCCTGTCGGGTTTATCCCGGGAGTTACGGGCAAGCTATATATCCAGTTCGCGGTGGGCATTTCTGTTGCGGTGCTGGCCTCAACGCTCCTGGCGCTTACCCTTGCGCCCGCACTGGGCGGGGCAATGCTTAAAAAACCCGCGGAACAAAACATTAAGAAAATGAACAGGTTCCTGGTGTTCTTTGAGCACTCCTTTAGAGGACTTACAACGCTATATTTAAGGGCCGCAAAGTTCTTTATCCTCAGAAAACCAGTCACTATAACGGTATTTATAGTGTTAATTGCTCTTATCGCAGGTCTTTACAGAATTACGCCAACCGGTTTCCTGCCGCAGGAGGATAAAGGCGTGCTGTTTTCCATTGTAAACCTGCCGGAAGGGGCATCTTTAGCCAGGACAGACGAAGTAACAAAAAAAATTGAAAAACAATTGATGCAAACAGAGGGAATCAGGCGGGTATTCAGCTTTGGGGGGTTTGGCGGGCCTAACCAGGCAATCGTTGTATCCCAGCTCGATGACTGGAGCAAGCGCAGGAGGCCGGATTTAGCCATTGGCCCTATGACGGGGAAGGTTAACGGAATGTTTTTTGGAATGCCCGAAGCCGGTATCTTCACAATGTCTCCTCCTTCAATCCCAGGTTTGGGCTGGTTTGGGGGATTTGAACTCCAGTTGCAGGACAGGGGCGATAATTCCCCTCAATACCTTGCTGAAAAAGCAATGGAATTAATGATGGCATCCGGGCAGAACCCTAAAATACAGCGCCTTTTCACCACATACCAGGCAAATTTCCCTCAATTGCTCGTGGAAATCGACACGGAAAAAGCGTTTTCGCAGGGCGTTCCTCTGACGGAGATATATAACGCGCTCAGCGGGCAGTTCGGGACATATTATATAAATGATTTTAACAAGCTGGGCAGGGTTTTCAGGGTGCAAATGCAGGCGGATTCAGAGTTCAGGAGCACTCCTGATGACATTAAAAAGCTGTACGTCAGGAACATCAGGGGTGATATGGTTCCGTTAAACACCATGGCCGGCGTTAAAAAAACTGTGGGCCCGCAGACCCTGGAGAGGTTCAATATGTTCAGGTCGGTAACAATGAACGGTGTGGCCGCAAGAGGCTATAGCTCGGGTGATGCCATAAAGGAAATGAAAAAAATAGCTGACAGTACACTTCCTGATGATATGTCATACGACTGGTCAGGCACGGCAAGGGAAGAGATAAAATCGGCAGGCCAGGCCCCTTTTATTATAGGGCTTGCGCTGGTATTTGTGTATTTATTCCTGGTAGCGCTGTATGAGAGCTGGACCATACCGTTCGCGGTTATGCTGGTATCGCCCATTGCGGCGATTGGCGGGTTTCTCGCCCTGTTTATCACAAACCAGGAGTTTAACCTCTATTCCCAGATTGGGCTGATAATGCTCATAGGGCTGGCAACCAAGCATGCTATATTAATAGTTGAGTTTGCAAAAAGAGAACATGAAAACGGCACGAGTATTGTAAATTCCGCGTTAAAAGCCGCGGGATTGCGGTTCAGGGCTGTTATGATGACGGTTATATCGTTTATTTTCGGGGTATTGCCCCTGGTAATGGCCACCGGGGCAGGAGCTGAGGGCCGCTTTTCAATCGGCATAACCGTTTTCGGGGGCATGATTGCTACCGCCATAATAGGTACGCTATTAGTGCCGGCTTTTTATGTGATTATCCAGAGCGCAACCGAAAAAGTATCGCTTAAGAAAATAAGCGCGATAATTCCCTTAATACTGGTGTTAGCCCTTTCAGCGCCCGCTTTTTCAGAAGAAACGGAAGAAAGTAAAATTATAAAGGGAGGGGTTGAGGAGAATATAATCTTTTCCCTCGCGGAATGCGTGGAAAAAGCCCTTGAAAATAACCCTGAAATTAAGGCGGCAGTAAGTGATACCGATATTTTCCACACCAAAATCGGCCAGGCCCGCTCAAGGTATTTCCCCAGGGTCTCCATATCCTCAGGCTATTCAAGGATTAACCCCCTTGTGAACAATGCGAATTTTGCTTTTCCCGATAATTCCTACAATAATTACAGTTTTAGCGCAATTTCGCTTAACCAGCTTGTTTTTGACTTTGGCAAGACCGCTGATTTGCTAAAGGCAAACAAACTAAGCCATGAATCCTCGAAAAATTCTCTCCAATCGGTAATTAACGAGGTGGTTTACAATGTAAAGGAAGCGTATTATATGCTTTTATTTGCCCAGAAAAAGCTGGATGTAATGCAGGATACGGTAGACAAGTTCCGGGAGCATTTAAACCAGGCCAGTTCTTTTTATGAGGTTGGCACACGCCCTAAAATAGAGGTAACAACAGCAAAATTCAATTTAAGCAATGCCCGGCTCAACCTGATACGGGCTAAGAATGATGTTGAGATAGCCTTTGCCCGGCTCAATAACCTGATGGGGCTACCCCGGCAGGTTGAATACTCCATAGAGGAGGAATTATCCTATGACGAGATTGATGTTGAGTTTGATGAAATTATAGAGCTGGCTTACGTGAACAGGCCGGACTTAAAAGCCGCAAAATTAAGGGTACAGGCATCTGAGCGACTTGTTAAAATAGCTAAAAAAGCTGTTATACCAAACCTTGAGGCATCCACCTCCTATAACGTGGGAGGAGGGGAGTTTTTCGAGGATGACGGGTTTGCTTTCGGCATAAACCTTGAATTGCCGGTTACTAACGCTTATTTAACAAAAAAACAGCTCGACCAGGCCAGGGCACAACTCGATAAAGACACGGCACTGGCCAAAAAACTTGAAAATGATGTGTTCATGCAGGTCAGGCAGGTGCTTATATCATTGAATGAGGCCGGGGAAAAAATCCCTGTTTCAGAATTACTGCTAAACCAGGCACGGGAGAACTATGAACTCGCAAGCGGCAGGTATAAAGTAGGGCTCGGCGATTCAATCGAGCTCAAGGACGCTGAAATAGAGTATAGTAACGCCCGGGTGCAATACTTTAATTCCATTTTGGAGTATAATATAGCTGTTGCAAATCTGGAGAGAATTCTGGGAACAGGTGAATTGTAAAAAAGAAACTTTTTTCGGGGAAGTATTTTATTTTGCCTCAATTATCGGCATTTTTATTGTTTTATGCTGCACATTTATCCCTCACCTCGGGCATTTGCTTGTTGATTGCGGCAGGAGTGTCTATATTTCCGAGCTTGTTTTAAAGGGAGAAGTTTTATATAAGGATATATTTGCATTATACGGCCCGCTTTCCTACCAGGTAAACGCCATACTTTACGCGATATTCGGGGTACACCTGAATACCCTGTATATGGCCGGTATAGTTAATTCATTCATTATTCTGGCCCTGTACTACCTGGTCGCGAGAAAGCTCACTTCCGCAAAAGTAAGCTGGCTGGCGTGTTTTCTCC
>JANQGS010000249.1 GCA_028277195.1 Candidatus Gastranaerophilales bacterium | reverse complement strand
TTAAAATGAAATTAATTAACTTAAATCGGTATGCGTAAGCAGAGAGCGACGTTTTCTTAAAGTCGGGCTTTGCCCGATTTTAAGAAAACTAACTCATTTGGTATAAGGTGAATGTCAGGGGTTCGAATCCCTTCGCGGGCAATTTATTTGCTATAATTTTTTATACTGCTCAAACCCCTGTCTTGCACAAATACCAGGAATTGCACTCCTCGTGTTTTTCATGGAGTCTTTTTTCAGCGTCCTCTGAGGTCTGCGGGGGCGGTATAATGACATTATCGCCGGGCTGCCAGTTTGCCGGGGTTGCAATCTGTTTTTCGTCAACAAGCTGCAACGCGTCTATCATCCTGATGATTTCGTCAATATTCCTGCCAACGCTCATCGGGAACATTATATAACCCCTTAAGATGCCTTCAGGGTCAATAATGAAGATAGTTCTTACAGCATGAACCTCACTAATCGCAGGCTGTATCATATTATAAAGGTGTGATACTTCCATGCCCAGGTCTGCTATTACAGGAAACTTGATTTTAATATCAAAATCCTCTTCAATTTGCCTTATCCAGGCAATGTGTGAAAAAACGCTGTCTATGCTGAGGCCCAGGAGTTTAACGTTTCTTTTTTCAAATTCTTCCTGCTTTTGCGCAAATCCGATAAATTCTGTTGTGCAAACAGGCGTAAAATCAGCCGGATGAGAAAATAAGACTACCCAGCTCCCTTTGTTGTATTCTGAAAATTTAATTTTACCCCGGTTTGTGTCCGCCTCAAAGTCAGGCGCAGGCTCGTGCAAGCGCGGGCAGCAGCATACTTCGACTATTTCTTCATAATCCTGATAATTCTGTTGAGACATTTTTACCTCCTTAAATAATTTTAAACTTAATAATTAAAACCAACAGGTTTTATTATATGTTAAATACAGTATAAAGATAAATTACCTTAATGCTTTCTTTATTATTTATACCGATTTCAATATGATTAAAAAAATTATCAAAATAATGTAAACACAGTGAAAATTTGATAAAATTAATTAATGGGAAAAAAAGTCGCAATACTTCAGTCTAACTATATCCCCTGGAAAGGATATTTTGACCTGATAAAACTCGTTGACGAGTTTGTTATTTATGATGATGTGCAGTATACAAAAAATGACTGGAGGAACAGAAACAAAATTAAAACTCCTAAAGGGCTTAAATGGCTTACCATACCTGCAGAAACATCAGGAAGGCTTACAAACGCAAGACTTGTCAGGGAAACAAGGATTGTTGATAAAAATTGGAACAAAAAACATTGGAATACCATTCGGTTTAACTATTCAAAAGCTAAGTATTTTAGTGAATACAGGAATTTTTTTGAAGATTTGTATTTAAATTGCGGTTATGAATACTTAACAGAAATTAACCATTCCTTTTTAATCGCGATAAACAGCATATTGAGCATAAAAACAAATATAACCCGCTCTGAGGAATACGATTTGTCGGGGGGACAGACCGGGCGGTTAGTAAATATTTGCAAAAGCCTCGGGGCAACCGAGTATATTACAGGCCCGGCAGCAGGAAAATATATAAACGAGGAATTATTCGGGCAGGAAAATATAAAATTAAGCTGGATGGACTATTCCGGCTACCCGGAGTATAATCAATTATATCCTCCCTTTGAACACAGCGTAAGCATAATAGATTTAATTTTCAATGAAGGGCTAAACAGTGCAAAATATATGAAAAATTTTGGGAAAGAGAGTGAATGAAACTTTCGATAGACAGGATAAAGGTTCTAATTGGATTTATCTTTTTCTTTTCCGGGTTTGCAAGCCTGATTTATCAGATTGTATGGCAACGCCTTATGACCCTGCATTATGGTGTGGGCTCAATTTCTATTACATTGATTGTTAGTGTTTATATGCTCGGGCTGGGCATTGGTTCTATAGCCGGCGGTTTTCTGGCAGAGAGGTTTAAAAATAAAATCCTGATTTATTTTGTCATTGAATTATTAATAGGTTTATTCGGGTTAATTAGTTTACCTTTCCTCAAATACCTGGGAGAAAAAACAGCGGGAAGCAGTTATTACCTTTCTTTTATTTTTATGTTTATCTTTCTGTTTTTCCCGACCTTTTTGATGGGAACTACTCTTCCCTTGCTAACCAAAATTTATAATAATATAGTAAGAATTTTCCTTAATACTGTAAGTTTTTTATATTTTATTAATACTATAGGAGCTGCATTTGGGGCATTATTGGCAAGTTATTTAATAATATCGTTTTTTGGTCTTGATACAGCTATTTATTTTGCGGTAACCATAAATTTCATTTTGGCGATATTAATTTTCGCCATTAAGTCACCGCTTCAGTATACTGATGAAAATATTATCAATAATTTTCAGGAAAAAAATCTTAATTTTATCCTGGATAAATTTATTTATTTAATTGTTATTTGCACAGGATTTCTGGCTATTGGCTATGAACTTATCTGGTTCAGGGTACTTGGAGTTTTAGTTAAAGCCTCTCCCTATGCTTTCTCCAGTATTCTTTCAATATATCTTTTGGGCATAGCGCTTGGCAGTTTTTATATGTATAAATTTCTTACTAAATATGACATAAAATCCAAACAGAATTTATTCTTTCTAATCCAATTTTTAATAGGAATTTCAGTTTCTTCGATAACCCTGTTGTATTATTATCTGACAAAATACACGCATTTTAACCTTTTTAGCCTAGTTTCATTTGTTAATCCTTTGCATCCATCGCTTATGTTGTCGCTTGATAGCATTAAGGACCTGTTTATTGGGATATACAACAACGTTGATATATTTATCTGGCCCGCAGTTTTTATTCTCATCCCTACAATACTAATGGGGGCAAGTTTTCCTTTAATATCCTCTCTAGCCTTAAAAAATGAGAATAAAGAAGGAAAAACAGTAGCAATTGTCTATTTTTTTACAATAGCCGGAAATGTTTTAGGTGGAATTATAACAGGCTTTGTTTTATTACCTTTTTTTGGTACAGAAATAACACTCATTATTTTCTCTTCTATTGGAATCATTTTCCTCGTGTTTTTAACCAATTTTCTTGATTTTAAACCTCTAATATTTCAGAGGGGCTTGGTGACGGCTGTTATTTTACTACTCAATTTTACTCTAATGCCAAAGGCCGGGGATCTCTATGCAGTGATGTACCCTTCTTTTAAATTTTATGATAAGGCTTTTTTTGAAGAGGGCATAGACGGGGTTAATAAAATTTACATGAATGATACTAACCTTTTAATGTACATTGATGGCTTAGCGCACGGAGGAAGGCCGGGGTATATGTTTATCCATGAAACTATTGAGGCGATGAGCTATTCTCCGGGTATCAAAAATGTATTAATTATCGGCTTTGGCACAGGTACTATAACGGAAACTGTCTTAAAGTCCGATTCAGTAGAAAATGTGCATCTTGTGGAAATTAACCGGACATTAATAAAAAATCTCTCTAAAATTCCTGTTATTAATTCAATTTTGAATGATAAAAGGTTAACAACCATAATTGATGACGGTCGCCGTTTTTTACTTAGAACAGATAAAAAATATGATTTAATATTGATAGACCCCTTAAGAACAACCACAGCATACAGTAATAATCTTTATTCCAGTCAATTTTTTAATCTCATAAAAAAACACTTAAAAAATGATGGTATATTTTTCTTATATATGGACGAGCACAAAATTATGCCAAAAACCGTAGCTTCTGTGTTTGACCATATACGTTATTATAATGGATTTGCACTTGCTTCGGAAAAGAAGTTTCAATTGAATAAAAAAACAAAGACAGACCTGTTAAATCTGTATTCAATAGAAGAGCGCAGGATAATTTCTGAATTCGAGCATAAAAAGTTGAGCAATTATGTTGGAAATGAAGAATACATTAGAAAAAATACAAAAAATGTCCCGATTAATCAGGATTGGAAACCATGGTGTGAATATTACCTTAGAAGAAAATTTTTCAGTCAATAAAAAAGATAAGGTTAATGATGAAACTTTCGATAGTAACAACTTTATATTACTCAGCCCCGTATATTGAGGAATTTTACAGGAGAATCTCGGATACCGCCCAAAAAATAACCCGGGATTATGAAATCATATTTGTAAATGACGGCTCACCTGATAATTCGCTGGAAATAGCCCTTTATCTGTACGAAAAAGATGAAAAGGTAAAGGTTGTGGACCTTTCAAGGAACTTCGGCCATTACAGGGCTATTTTTACCGGCTTGAGTTATGCGAGTGGCGAATATGTATACCTGACAGATTGTGATTTGGAGGAGAAGCCGGAACTTCTGGAAATATTCTGGGAGGAAGCGCACTCATCTTTTGATTTAGATGTAGTGTACGGTGTTCAAAAAGAAAGAAAAGGCCATCTATTCAGGAGAATAAGCGGTTCATTATTTTATGACATATTTAACCTGCTTTCTGATTTTAAAATGTCAAAAAATGCAACAATAACAAGAATTATGACCCAAAGATACGTCCGGGACCTTATTAAGCACCAGGAAAGAGAAATAGCATTTGCCGGCCTTTGCATTATAACAGGTTATAACCAAAAATCTTTATGTATTGAGAAGGAATATAAAGGGTCAACCACATATGGCTTATTAAGCAGGATAAAAACCGTGATAAACTTTGTGGTTTCCTTTACCAGCAGGCCCTTAGAGCAAATTTTTTACCTGGGGCTTTTAATTACGTTTTTTTCATTTTTATACTTTTTATCTATTATTTTCCAAAAAATATTTTTTGGTATTAATGTTCTGGGCTGGTCGAGTATCATAGTTTCTATATGGTTTATAGGGGGAATAATTATATTTAATCTCGGTATAATTGGTATTTATTTATCAAAAATATTTATTGAGACAAAGAACAGGCCTTATGCTATAGTCAGAAAACTTTACGCGAGGAAAACAAATGACAGATATATTGAAAAAGACTGCTGAATTTTTTACCGGGAAAATACGGGAATTCGGGGCTACTGCCAGGGGAGTTGACTGGAAAGACAAAAATGCCCAGTATTTAAGATTTCCGCAACTTCTTAAAATCGTGGATAATGACGAAAAATTTACTATAAATGATTTAGGTTGCGGTTATGGTGAATTATATAAATATATAAAGGATAATTTTAGCAATTTTGAGTATTTCGGGTATGACCTTTCAGAAGAGATGATTAAAAATTCAATTGAAACGGAAAAAAACAATGATAATTGTTCTTTTTACCATGTAAATGATACATCGGAAATGAAAACGGCAGACTATACAGTTGAGAGCGGGATATTTAACAAAAAGTTTAATTATTCAAATAAAACATGGCAGGCCCACGTTGTTCAAACTCTTAATACCATGTACACACTGAGCACAAAGGGTATCTCATTCAATCTTCTAACTTCATATTCAGATAAAGAGTATATGAGAGACGATTTATATTATGCGGACCCTTTATTTTTCTTTGATTATTGCAAGAGGAATTTCTCAAAAAATGTGGCTTTATTACATGATTATGATTTATATGAATTTACGATATTAGTTAGAAAATAAAAAATGCAAAATAACTTTTAACTCCCGTTAGCCCCGTGTTCAGGCTTATATTCCTCAAATACGGTATTTGAATGATGATTTATGCTCTGGTGTCGTTAAAATCAATATTAGGGAACAAATAAGGTATTGGTCTAAATTAATGAGCATGTCATCTCACCTAAATTTAAATCTTTTTGACGCCAGGCAAAAAAAAATGTCGGAAGAGGAAGTTAACACAGCCTGGGCTCAATTTGAAAAAGACAGGCATAATAAGGGTTTACGTGATAAATTAATAATCCAGTATATCTACCTTGTAAAATATGTTTCCGGCAGACTAAGAATCAGCCTGCCCGCAACCATCTCAACAGAAGACATATCCAGCTACGGGGTTGAAGGGCTTATTGACGCGGTTGAAAAATTTATTCCCAGCAGGGGGGTAAGATTTGAGACATACGCCCTGTTAAGGATTAGGGGAGCGATTATAGACAGGATAAGGAGTCTTGACTGGGTGCCCCGGGGAACTCAGAAAAGATATAAACAAATCCAGGCGGTTATTACAGACTACCAGAACAGGTTAAGCAGGAACCCCACCCCGGACGAGATAGCAAAAGAGCTTGAACTGCCGAGGGAAAAAGTGGAGGCGTCTCTTTTGGAAATGGAAAATAATACCATGGTTTCAATATATGAAAGAAAAGATTCATCAATGGAAGGAATTGAGTTGATTGATACCATTCAGGACAAGAAAATAGACGACCCCCTGCAGCAACTGGAAAACAGGGATGTAAAAAATGAACTCTCAAGGGCATTGTCTAAATTGCCCGAAAGGGAGAGAATGATTCTGGCTCTTTATTACCACGAAAACATGACATTAAAGGAAATAGGCAATACCCTTGGCATCTCGGAATCCAGGGTTTGCCAGCTGCACGCCCAGGCTATTATGAAATTGCGAAAACTTTTAAACTCAAAAGATATAAAAACAGAGAGCTCCTTCAGGAAATGAGCGAAGAAACCAAAGACATAAAAGAAAACACAAAACTGGCTTACGGACTGGCTTATTCATCAGCCTCAAAGGGTTATCTCGGGGCTATTTTAATAACTGATTACAAGGGTTTTCCCCTTGAATTCAGGTACACCGACCCCATTGTCCCAACGAAAATCCAGCAGGTACTCTACGGGGAAGGTTTGGAAAAATACCTGAAAATTGATGTTATAACGGACAGTCTTGTTAAGGCTCTCTCAGGCGAGATTTCTGTTTTATTTGTGCGGGACGAGGACTTGCTGGAATACAAGGGCAGGGAACTGCCCATAGTAAGGCTATCCTCTACCAAAACAGCGCCGCTGCCGGAAGCCGGGGACTATAAGAAATTAAAGGACAATGAAGTGCTTCTCCAGACATCCCATGCGCAGAACCCCGCAAGGCTATTGTTCAGGCCCGGTTTTAATTGCGAGGGGGAGGGTTTTGAGGGTATTATTGACAAATTGGTAAAAGCGGGGAACTTTATGGATGTTGATGAGCCTTTAGCCCGTGTGCAAAAGACCCTGGAGCTTATCTGCGAGCAGAAGTTGTAGGCCCGATTTTTCTGTTTTATGGTTTGGTATAATAGAGTATATTCAAACAGGCAAAAAATACTGATAATTGTTCGCTATACAAAAAAACAACCTATATCGGGAATTAAAACCCAATAATCCCGCCGCCCTCCAGTTCTCCACCAATAATTACCTGGGGCTCGCAGGCGATGAGCGCCTGAAACAGGCGGTCATCGAGGCGGTTAAAAAATACGGCGTCGGCTCGTCCGGCTCAAGGCTTATTTCCGGTACACACAGGCTTCACCTGGAGCTTGAGGAAAAAATAGCGCAACTCAAGGACACAGAAAGGGCCCTGGTTTTTTCTACAGGATATGCGGCTAATCTGGGAACATTGTCAGCAATTTTAAGCGAACAGGATGCTGTTTATTCCGACCAATTTAACCATGCCAGCATAATCGACGGCATAAAGCTCTCAAGGGCAAATAAATTTATTTATAAACATTGTGATACTGAGGACTTAGAGAGACTGTTAAGTGAAAATGCCCATAAATATTGTTTAAACCTGATTATTACAGATTCTGTTTTCAGTATGGATGGGGATTTAGCTCCATTAAAACGGATTGTTGAACTGAAAAAGAAATATAATGCGCTTTTATTTGTGGATGAAGCGCATTCATTCGGTATATACGGACCACATGGCCAGGGTTTGGTTTATGAACTGGGGATAAATAACGAAATTGATATTCAAATGGGTACCCTGAGCAAGGCTGCCGGTTCAGAAGGTGGGTATATCGCGGGCGCTAATGACTTAATTGAGTATTTAATAAATAAATCAAGACCGTTTATTTACTCAACAGCGCCTGCCATACCGTCTGTTGCCGCGTCTATCAGGGCTATTGACATAATCAAGGAGGGCAATGATTTGAGAAAAAGGTTATATAGAAATATTGAATACCTGGGCCAAAAATTAACCCCCTCACACTCACCTGTTTTCTTCAAAAAATTTGGCACAATCGAGCAGGCGCTGAATATTTCAGGGCAGTTACTGGAGAAGCACAATATCCAGGCAACCGCCATCCGCCCGCCAACAGTCCAAACCCCCGGAATAAGAATAAGTTTAACCGCCCTGCACGAGAGGCGGGATATTGATTGCTTAATTGAGGGGCTGATTTTATTATCAAGCGGCCTTATTCGTATAAAAAAAGGCGGAAACGAAGAGTTTAACGCTTCTTAAAAATAAAAGCCCCTATTTATATTGTATAAATTAGCGTTCAAAAATGACCTCAAACCGGAAGAGCCGCCCAGTGAGGTAAATCCTGTTGAAAAGCCGGGCACATAATTTAAACCGCCGACTAAACCATTGGTATAACCCCGGTAAGTACTATTATTAGAGGACATTAGCTGCCCCAACATCATTACCGCATCCTCAAGAGCTTCCATTGTCCCCCGGTGCTCTAATTGCCCTATTTCCCTTCCGGCAAATATATTTTCTAATTCTTCCGCCGCAATCTTTTCCTGCCCGTCAGAAGATATATGGTTATTAATAAGCTCTAATACTCGTTGAATCATTATATCCGACATTTTACACTCCTTTAGCGGACGTACTTGGTATATACTTCTTATATAAAAACATCGAAAAGCAAAAAATTGCCCGCATTTTACCGAATAAATTATTAACCCCCCTAAAACTATAAGCAGGGCAATGCTTTTAAGGATTTAATATTTTTTAACAATTTCTATATAGATTTTGAAGAATTTTCTCAAATTTTTTATAAAAAATCGTTAAGGGCGAAGCCTGCGAAATGCGGACAGCGCCGCCTGCTTCGCTCCCCTTAACCACCACTGGGGTTGGGTGGGCGGGAAATTTGGGAAAAATTTTGATTGCTGCCCGGGTGGTTACGTTTAATCTTTTTAGCCCCTGAGCCGGCTGCCCAGGTAATTATAAAGTATTTTAACGATATGGGGCGAAATTTCAACCTTATTAACGTTTACCCCCTCTTCAAAGAGGCAGGCGCTTAAGAATTCCTGGATTTTCGCCCTCTCAAACATTGTAAGGTTTATTATGCTTTCATCCCCATAGCTTTTCCTGAGGGCCTTAAAGGATTTTACCATTTCAATTGAATTTGGTTTTGCTTTTACGGAGACGGTTTTCATTAAATCCCGGATATAGTTGTTTACTATTGCAGGTTCAACTTTTTTTTCAAGGTCCTGGATTTGCAGGCAGGATAAAATTTTCTGCTTTTCATCCTCTCCCATTTGTTCAAGTATCCTGTCAGCCTTTTCAGGGGGCATTTTTTTCAGCATTACGGCTATTGCGACATATTTCAGGGTCTTTTCATCGTCCTGAAAGGACTCAGCCCTTTTTTGCACGGACTCCTGCGCCATTTTATCAACGTTTGAGTGTGAGAGGATTTGCTCTAAATCTTCTTCTTTTATGGCCTTTGATTTTACAAGCTGGTTTATGCATTGCTTGTAAGCCTCCATGACCTGGGTTTCTATCCTGGCGGCGGCTTTTGTCTGGTCCATATTCTGCGAATGCCCTTCAAGGGCAGCTTTTAGCGCTGCAAATGCTACCTGCTGAAGGATTGTATCCCAGTATTCATGCCTGAGGCCTGATTTTATCAGGTCAACAGCCTTATGAAAAGTCCACTCCCCAATGAATTGTATTACTACAACAGCATCCTCATCACTAAACTGTTCCTTGTACTGCTTTATGAGGTGGTCACCGGTAATAAAACAGAATTCATATACTTTTTTGGTTATGTATTTTTTATGTTCCTCTGAAATATCGTCGGGAACATATGTAATTGCCTGCTGGGCAAGGTTTTTAGCAAATTCCTGCGGGTTCAGCTCCTGTATCGGCAATTTTTACCCCCCTTTCCCCTATCCCGAACTTTCTATCCAGGTCTTAATTCCTGTTGCAAGCTCCTTTTCGTCTACGTCATCTTCTATTTTCGCGTGTATTTCCTGTGCGGGCTGCTGGGAGATAGCCTGTGCCTGGTGCTGGTTTGTCGCAAGCTGCTGGTACATTTGCTGCTGGGCTTCCTGGAGGGCTAAGGCCCTCTGGTTTGCTTCTTCAAGAGCTTTTTCCTGTTTTTGGGCCATTTCCATGAGCGAGTTTATTTCTTTTTCGTGCTTTTTCTCCGCATCCCTTGCTCTTCCCGAGATAAAGACAAGTCCTATAAATAATATCCCGCCCAGCAGTGCTGCGATTGTCCACCAGGGGTTGCCTGAGGATTCCGGGAGGGGAAGCTGGACAGGTCTTTCCTGGGTCAGGTAGGGCTTGATTTTATCGGAAAAGGCGATTTGCACGTTTTCAGCCCGGGCTTTTGGGCTGGCTGTCTTTGCTATTAGCTCTTTTAAGCCTTCCATATCTATGCCGGTCGGGATAGAGCCCTTGCTAAGGGTTACTGCTATTGATATTTCCTCGAGCATGCCGGGCTTTTTAAGCTCGGATATGCGGGTTTGTCCCACTTTATAGTTAAATTCTTCCGCCTGCCTGTTATAATTCCTGGTTGACTTTGATTCCGGGCCTTTTAAGCCTCTTGGCAGGTGCGAGCTTACCGCACTGCTTATTTGGTTTTTGTCCTGGGACTGGTCCCCGAGGTTTTCGGAGAACTTCTGTTTATTCCCGACGGATGATTCCTCGGGGTTATAAATAAGCCTGGCTGTTTCGCTCGGCGCTTCCCTGAGGTAGGTGCTTACCGTTACCACGTAATTCCCCTGGCCGACCAGTTTGTCGAGCTGCGCAATGATTTTTTTCCTCATGTAGCTGTCCTTGTCCTCCAGCAGCTTCATCATATCGTCGGTGGCGCTCATTATGCTGGAGTAGACATTGCCGTTTGTGTCCGTAATGGATATATTTTCAGCCCTGAGGTCTTCTATGCTGCCGAGCAGGAGGTTTTTTACGGCTCTTATTACCTGCCTGTCAAGTTTATCAGCGCTCGGGGAAAGCGCAAGCTGGACGGTAGCCGTGGTAGGCTGTTTTAGCGAGGTAAAAATTGTGTCCTTGGGGATGGCGACAAAAACCGAGGCATCCTCAATTCCCGGTATTTTCTTAATCAGCCTTGCGAGTTCCCCGTTTATTGCGCGGGCCAGCCTGATTCTCTTGTCTTCCCTTGAGGAGGTGAAATCGCCCTTATCAAAAATTTCCAGCCCTATGTTTTTGTCCATTATGCCGCTTTTAACTATGGTTATTATGGCGTTATCCCTTTGTGCGGTCGTAATATTATCTTCTTTTGCGAGGTAGAGGTCTATTTTATTCCCTTTTCCTCCCTGGCGTACCCTTATGCCGTCTCTTGCCAGCAGGGCCTGCACTTCCAGCGCTTTTCCGGTATCACCTGTAGTCAGGAGCTTTATGTCTTCCTTTATTTTTTGTGGTTTTGGCGCTGAAAAGTCATTATTGCCCGCTGGTTTACTGTTTGAAAATACTATTAAAAGCAGGAGGAGTATGGCGATGCCCACGCCAATTCCTATTAAAAGGTTTCTGTTTTGCAAAATCGTATTGGGATTCAATTTAAGACCTCGTTTTTGAGTATATTAACTCAAGTATTATTCTACAACTGAATTTGCATTACTTTCTCATACGCCTGGACTACTTTTGTCGTCATCTGCGTTGCAATGTTTACACTAAGCTCTGCTTTTGACATTGCAATCATTACGTCGTGAATATCCGCCCCATTCCCGAGTATAACATCCTCCATTACCTGGTCGGGCGCTTTTACCGTATCATCCAGACTTTTTACCATTCCCGAGAAAACATCCCTGAACTTTGGTATCTCCTCGGACATGGCTACATTATCAAGCCTTATGGGCTCGTTAAGGGTATTTACCCGGGTTTCAAAAATATCTGCCCTTAATTTTATTTTAGGCACAAACTTATCTTCCATTATGCTTCTCCTTTTCCTCCTATGAAAGTTTAATGATTTTTTAGCGCTTGTCTATTATTTTTGTCGGAGGAAAAAAGCGGTTTTTTAGAAAAATCATATGATTAAATGAAAATCTCCTCCATAAGTTTGAACACTAACAGGCAAAATTTGATTTATATTATTTTAAGTGTACCATTAATACTGTTAATACCGTAAAAATGGACGAGAGAAATTATGAATGCTAACCTGGAAAAACTCGATAACAATATTTATAAGCTGAATATTGAAATAGATAATGAAACGGCAGCACAGGAATACAACAAAGCCTGCAGGAAATTCGGGGAAACACTGACAATACCCGGCTTTAGAAAGGGCAAGGCCCCCAGGGCAATAATTGAAAAACACGTGGGGCTTGAAAAAATTAAGGAAAGTGCCCTGGATAAACTGCTCCCCGGGATACTGGCGGATGTAATAAGCGAGCACCAGCTCGATATGGTAACCGAGCCGGTCATTGAGTCGTATGATTTTGAAATAGGCAAGCCTGTCAGCGTTACCGCAAGAATAGAAACAAAACCCGAGTTTGACCTGCCCGGGTATAAGGGCATAAAAGTTGAGGTTCCCGAGTTCAGGTTTGAGGAAAACGCCGTTGAAAAGCAAATTGAAGCGCTCCTTAATAAATTGGTAAAATTTGAGGAAGTAATCGACCGCCCGAGCGAGGCAAATGACGTTGTGTTTATAGACTTTGACGGCAGTATAGAAGGCCGGCCCATAACAGGGGGAAGCGGTAAAAACCACCAGCTTGACCTTGCCAACAGCCATTTTATCCCCGGTTTTGCGGAACAGCTCGTTGATAAAAAACTGGGGGAAGAATTCACCATAAACGTCACCTTCCCGCAGGAATACCAGGAAAAGGCCATTGCCGGCAAGAACGCGGAATTTAAAATAAAAATCAATGAAATTAAAAAGAAAGTACTGCCTGAACCGGATGATGAATTCGCCAGGAGAATAGGCCCGTTTAACACAATTGAGGAGCTAAGGGAAGACTTGCAAAAATACCTTGAAAACTCCCGGGAAAATGAAAATACAATAAGGGCCGAAAAAGCAATTATAGAAAAAATACTCGGGGACGCACAGCTCGAAACCCCCGACACCATGATTAACCGGGAAGCAAAATACCTTATGGAGGAAATGCAGCGCAACCTGAAGGAGCAGGGCATACCCTGGGAAAAAGTAGTGGAAGAGCAGGGATACGAAAAAACCTGGAACTCCCTCCGGGAAGAAGCCGCAAAACGGGTAAAAACAAGCCTGGTGCTCGGAGCAATAGCAAAGGCCGAAAATATCCGGCTAACGGACGAAGATTTTCAACAAAAGG
>JANQGS010000232.1 GCA_028277195.1 Candidatus Gastranaerophilales bacterium | reverse complement strand
GGTACGCGGTATCCTGATAAAAGAATAAAACTAGCCAAAGAGTGCTCCCTTGATTTTGCCCAAAATAGCTTAAACGAAACAAAAAAGGTTTTATTATGGCTACAGGAAAAATTGAAGAAATAATAAAAAAATATATTGAAGCTGTTCAAAAAATGAATATTTCTGTTGACAAGGTATTCTTATACGGTTCATACGCGGAAGATAACGCCGATGAGTGGAGCGATATAGATATTGCCGTTATATCCTCGGACTTTGGCAAAGGCAGGTACCTGGACGAGTGTCTTATGCTTAGAAAAATAAAAAGGCGGGTAAATTTGTGTATTTCTCCTGAGCCCTATTCTCTTGAGGAATACGAGAACGCTAAAAAAGGCGACTTTCTTTACGATGAAATAATAAAAAAGGGTAAATTAATAACAACGTGACATTATTTGACCGGGCGGAACATTTCCGCGGAAAATCATTCTTTTAATATAGGGACTTTTGCAAAAACCTAACGAAAACCTAACTTAAGCAGATTAAGATTATATGCAAACGGGTTGAAAGTATGATATAATATAGTTATAATCACGCAGAAAAAGTGAAAGTCGCTATGAATACCGGTAAAATGACATATATGTGTGTTAGAGAAAAAAGAGGAGGAACTAGTTGAGCTTAGCGGGTGAATTGCATTATTCTGACTTTTACAGCGACCTGGAAAACCTTATTAACGTATTACCCCCCAAAATTATTAAAGAGCTGAGGAAAAAAGAACTCACGGAACTTGTGGAAATAGTCCTGGATATAGGGAGACTGCCGGAGGTAAGATATCTTAACAAAACTTTAGAATATCTGGGCAAAGAGGAGGTAAACCAGGAAGAAATTGACTACACAACACAAAGAATTGAAAGTTTTACATCTGATAACAGAACTGGAATTCCCGGTACACTACACCGAATAAGCGCAATAAGAAACAGAAAAGGCAAAATAATAGGCCTGACGTGCAGAATCGGTAGAGTCGTTACCGGGACAATTAATTGTATAGAAGATATAGTAAAAAAAGATAAAAGTATCCTTTTCCTGGGCCGTCCCGGCGTGGGAAAAACAACAAAACTAAGGGAAATCGCAAGGCTGCTGGCTGACGAGCTGAATAAAAGGGTTGTGGTGGTGGACACGTCCAATGAAATAGCCGGGGACGGCGATATTCCGCACCCTGCCATAGGCAAGTCAAGAAGAATGCAGGTGCCCTCGCCCGAAAAACAAAAAGACGTCATGATTGAGGCGGTTGAGAACCATATGCCGGAGGTGGTTGTGGTTGATGAAATAGGGACTGAAAAAGAAGCCCAGGCCGCAAGAACAATAGCTGAGCGCGGCGTAATGCTTATAGCTACCGCTCACGGCAATACGCTTGAAAACCTTATTAAAAACCCGACATTATCCGACCTGGTCGGAGGACTCGATAGCGTTACCCTCGGCGATGACGAAGCCAGGAGAAGGGGTTGCCAGAAAACAGTCCTTGAGCGGGAAAAACAACCTACTTTTGATGTTGTTATAGAAATCCGGGACAGGAATACCCTTGCGGTCTACCCGAACGTTGCCGAGGCTGTTGACAGCCTGCTGAGAGAATGGCCTGTAAGCCCGGAAATTAGGAAAATTGACGATAAAGGCGAAACCTGCGAAATAATCGAGGAAAAAGTTAATTTTGAGGCATATGTCGACAAATACCTCAAAGAAGTCAAAACAAACAGGAAAATATTCATATACGCAGTCAGCAGGTCAATAGTTGAGAAGGTCATAGAAAGATACAAGCTCGATGCTGAGGTGACCCGCAACATAGACGAGGCTGACGTGGTGATTTCGCATAAGAGCTACTCAAAGGGCGGGGCAAAAATCCTTAATGTAGCCAAGGAATACTGCCTGCCAATGCATTTTGCGAGGGCAAACACCACTGCCCAGATACAGAAAGCCGTAAAAGAAGCGCTCGGCATCCGGGACAAACCCGGCGATGATTATGCCAGGGAGCATTTTGAGGAGCGCAAGGCTGGCTAGGCTTAAGTGTCACTACTCCATTACCCTTATTAAATTATTAATCTCTTTAATTTTAGGGTTTTCACCCATTTCCCCCAGGGCCTTTTGCACGTCTTTTTCCCGGGCAAGCTCGGTTAAAAGCACTATCATTGCGCTTCCATCCTCTATCATTTCCTTTTGTACTATTCCGCTGAGGTTTATGGAGTTCCTCCCGCAAATAGTTCCCAGTTCACCCATAACTCCGGGTGTGTTAACGGCAGTTACCCTTATATAGTATTTATTATTTGTTTCGCTAATATCCTTGAGCACAGCATCCTTTCCGGCTCCGGAAAAACGCATCATCGGCATGGGGTAGTCTGTTACACTGATTTCATGCGCCAGGCTCAATATATCCCCCACAACAGAACTGGCTGTAGGGAACTTTCCCGCACCCGGGCCGGAAAACATTACCCTGCTCACCGGTTCACCCTCGATAACTATGGCATTAAGAACCCCATCTATGCCTGAAATCGGGTGCTCTTCAGGTACGAGCATCGGATGAACCCTTACATCAATATTCTCAATCTCGCCGTTTTGAACAAGTCCTATTAATTTTATTTTATAGCCGAATTCTTTTGCATAACCTATATCCACCGGGCTTATACCGACAATACCCTCTTTGTAAACAGAGTTAATATCCACGTTTTTGTTAAACGCCAGTGAGGCAAGAATCGCTATTTTATATGCCGCGTCATAACCCTGCATGTCCGCTGTAGGATCAGCCTCGGCATAGCCTCGTTTTTGGGCCTCTTTTAGCACTTCCTCAAATGAGCTGCCTTCCTGCTCCATTTTTGTGAGGATATAATTTGTTGTCCCGTTTAAAATTCCGGCCATACCGGTTATCTTATTAGCGGAAAGGGACTGCTTTAGCGGCATTATAATAGGTATACCTCCACCCACTGCAGCTTCATACAGGATAACAACATTGTTTTTTTCCGCCAGTTCGAATAATTCCTTACCATGCTTTGCTATAAGTTCCTTATTAGCGGTAACTATATGCTTTTTATTTTGTATGGCCTTTTTAATAAGCCCCAGGGCAGGATTTATCCCTCCAATAAGCTCAACAAATATTTTAATATCAGTATCATTAATAAGCTCTTCCGCGTTATCCGTAAAAATACCCTGAGGCAAATGCAGGTATTGCCCGATTTTAGCGGGGTCTTTTTCTGCTATTTTTTTTATTTCCAAAGTGCTAACATGGTTTAAAATAGTCTCCAGCACTCCGCTTCCGACCGTACCAATTCCAAGAAGGCCTATTTGTATTTTTTTATCCATAAAACCTGCTCCCAATTGCTCAAATTATATCAAGTCATTATACAAAGGAAAAAGTCCCATGTTAAGAGGGCCGCTAAATTTTATTTCTTAGACAGCCCTCTTATATACTATGGATTTATCTTTTTATAACTTTTTACTACGCTTCTTCGGGAGAGATGTTAATTTCCTTTGCAACTTCATGGATGTGCTCCATATAGTTATTAGGATTAACTTTTTGCTGTTTTAAAAGATGAATTATAATTTTTATACCAGCAAGGTTTATCCCTAATTCCCTTGTTAAATACTGGATAAACTTACCTCTTTCTATGTCGTTAAAAGAGTAAAGCCTCCTGTTTTTTGGGGACCTTGAGGGTACTAAAATGTTTTCATCGTCATAAATTCTTAATGTTCTCTGGTGTACTTTTAAGATGTCTGCTACAACACTAATCGGAAACATTGGTTTTTCGGAGTCAAATCCTCTTGTGTCTGGTGATTGAGCTAAATTCATTGCCATAAACTTTCCATCCTTTTTCTTTCTGATTTACTTACCCATTAGCTAATTAAAACATAGCATTCATTTCATTTTTTTTCCAAAACCCGGCAGTAAGTAAAATTTTTATCTAAAAACTTTACTTCCCTGCATTTAGTTTTTATAAATATTTTTAGGTTCAATGCTATATACATTATAATAAACATAAAATAAACAAAAAAACAAATCTCATTGTAAAATTTTATTATTGCTTTACAAAAGTGTTTATAGTTTTTATGTTTATCTTATTTTAGAAAACTGATTTCATTACCGGGCCTGGTTTTTGTAATAGCTATAGTACCTTCGGGCAATTCTACAACACTGTAAGCGCCAAAGCAAAATTTTACCCGCCCGGGAGGAATTTTTTCAGCTAAATCAAGAATTATGTTTTTTTTATCAATAAAAACCGCATCAAATTTAAACTTCATAAAAAACGAGTGAATACTGTTGCAGGGAATTATATGCAACCCTTCCCCTGTTTGCAGGCTTTTTTTGCCGAGCAGCCCTTTCATTCTTTTTGCGGGGGTATCTGCTATTTCAAGGTTTTGCGCAAGTATTGTATTTGTTGTTTTATTGATTAGTTTCATATCTATAAATTTTTTATTAGTAATTGATATTATATTCACTTATTTTTTTATTATTTATAAATACATTTTAACAGGTAAGTATTTACCTACATTCTCTCGGGCGCTGATACACCGAGAATATCAAAAGCATTTTTAAGTACCTGTTTAGTCGCCTGCACAAGGCGGATTCTGGCTTTCATGACGTTTTCCTCCACATTGAGCACCCTGGTAAATGTGTAAAAATGATGGAAATCTTTTGCCAGGTCCTGGATATAACGTGCAATCATATACGGAGCCCTGCACCTGGCAGCAGTTAAAACAGCATCTTCAAAAGATTCAAGCCTTAGTATAAGGTTTCTGGTGGGAGAAGAATCCTCCTGCCAGAGCGAGTCAAAATTTACCTCAAAATCAAGACTTTCCATTAAAGGAGGCAGGACTTCGCCTGTTTCCCTGTCAAAACGCTCACTTATTGCCGTACGCAAAATACTGCAAGCCCGGGCATGTGCATACTGGGCGTAGTAAACCGGGTTTTCGTCCGAGCAGGACTTTGCCAGGTCAACATCAAAATCCAGGGTGGTGTTAATGTCCCTCATAATCATCCAGTAACGTGTCCCATCAACTCCTACCTCATCTAAAAGCTCCCGGAGGGTAATCATTTTTGTTCTTTTACCCATCCTGACCTGCTCGCCGGATACAATAAGGTTTACCATCTGCCCCAGGAGAACTTCCAGGCTGCTGCTGTCCTTTCCCAGGGCCTCTATAGAGGCTTTTACCCTTGCCACATAACCATGGTGGTCAGCGCCCCAGATGTTTATCAGCCTTTCAAACCCGCGGGCTATCTTATCATAATGGTATGCTATATCTGCTGTAAGGTATGTATAAGTACCGTCCTGCTTTACAATAACCCTATCCTGGTCGTCCCCGTAGTCACCGGATTTAAACCATAATGCGCCGTCTTTTTCATATATTTTACCGGATTCTTTAAGTTTTTCTATTGATTTATTAACTTCATCCCTTTCATAGAGCTGTTTTTCGCTGAACCATCCGTCAAAATTCACACCAAGGCGATTTAACAATTCTTTTTGCTGTTTGAGTATTTCAGTATAGGCGTATTCAAGCAGTTCATCCCACAGCGCCATGAGCTCCGGCTGTTTTCTTCTGGATACGTAATCGCTGCCCGCGATTATGTATGCGCCTATTTCTTTGTGGTATTCGGGCACGTTAAAGTAATAGAGGATTTGTTTAAATTTATCCGGGAGTTCCCTGCTGAATTTCCTGGCCAGGTCAATTAAATATTCACCCGGGTAGTATTTTTTCTTGCTGTTCTCCCCTTCCGGGATGGTAAGGCCATAGCCGTTTACTTCATAAATCCTTATTAAAAAGGATTCAAACAGGTTATTCATCTGATTTCCGGCATCATTTACGTAGAATTCCTGATATACATCGTAGCCGGAAAATTCCAGCAGGTTTGCGAGTGCGCTGCCGGTTGCGGCCCAGCGTCCGTGGCCTATGTGCAGGGGGCCTGTAGGGTTAGCGGAAACGTATTCCAGGAGGACTTTTTCAGAGTTTCCCAGGTTATTCCTGCCGAAATTTTCGCCTTCTGTTATTATTTTTTCAATGCAACTGTTGAGTTTAGGGGTTTTTGCCCTGAAGTTAATGAATCCTGATATTATTGAAGTTTCTACATTATCGATATTAATATATTTAACTATATTCTCGGCTATTTTAGGCGGGGGCATTTTGGCGTACCTGGCAAGCGGCGATACGTTTGCCGCAAAATCCCCGTGCTCAGGGTTTTTAGGTTTTTCTATCATTAAATTTTGTGCGTGTTCCGGCAGAAATTCTTTTATCGCGCCTGCAACCGCTTCATTTATTTGTTCTTTTAACATAATTTAGATTATAGGATAAGAAATTATAATATCAATCGTTTCACACTTTAACCCCGGGCATGTCAGGCTTTATTATTGCAACACTCCTTGCTTCCCTGAGGTCAGTACGGCTCTCCAGCAACTTTTCCCTTAAGTTATCATCTGTATCAGTGTCGTTTATTAATTTTTCTACATAGTTCAGGTTAGGCTTAAAAGCCTTTTTATTGTGATTTGTCCAGCTTAATGCCTCAACCAGGGTATCTGAATCATAGCTATAGACCTTTTTTGTATTGCAGGTGAGCACCTCTCCGGTGGTCGAGGTTATTTCCGGGTAATTCTCGTCAAAATACAGCTTGAATATTGATTTTAAATCAGCCATCTCAGACTGCATCATCTGGATTGTACCCTGGAGCCTTAAATACCTCTCAAATAGATACTCGATATTATCCAGTTGCGAAAACTGCCATTCCAGCTTTTTTTCATAAAAATTCCTTAAATGCGGGTATGCATAAGCAAGCCCCCTGGCGTCCGACATTGCGCGGTGAATTACCGGGAGGTCAATATTAAACCTTTTTAAGAGGGACTCCAGGCCATGCGAGTGTTCTTCCGGAAAAACTTCCTTATACATAAAAAAAGTGTCAATTTTGGGATTTTTAATCCTCTCCCCGTAAACCTTCCAGCTTGCACGGTTAAGGAAACTATGGTCAAATATCCCATTATGGGCAATTATAGGGTAATCTTTTATGAAATCCGTTATTTTAGGCATGACTTCTTCAATGGTAGGGGAGTCTTTTACCATATCAGGAGTTATGCCGTGTATTTCAATACTTGAGTGCCTTATTTCCTGCCGGGGGTTTATCAGGGTTTCATATTCTTCTGTTATCTCATTATTTACCAGCTTTATCCCGGCAAATTCAATGATTTTTTCTCTTTTATAGTCCAGGCCTGTTGTTTCCAGGTCCAGTACAATTTTTATATCCTGATTTTCCTCTCCCATAATGAAAATTTTCTTCTAATAAACTAATAAACTATACTTTTAAGTAAATCATAACATAAAGTTATGCATGAATTGAGAGGGTAAAATTTTTAAAAAACTTAAAGTAAAATATTAACAGGAGAAATTAATTGATTAAATAAACAAATGAGCAAAAATTTAAAAATACTCTTTTTAGGAGATATAGTCGGAAGACCAGGACGGCTTGGCGTTAAAACTTTTCTCTCTGAACACGCCGGAGAGTATGATTTTGTAATCGCAAATATTGAAAATGCCTCCCATGGATACGGGTTAACCCATAAAAACTATAATGAGCTCTCAGACTGCGGCATTCACGCTATGACTTCCGGAAACCATATTTGGGACAGGAAGGAAATTTTTGATTATATTAATAACGCCGATAAATTAATAAGACCGCTCAATTACCCGGAGAACACCCCCGGTAAAGGCTCAAAAATTTTTGATATCGACAATGGCATTTCTATCGGGGTTATAAATATATTAGGCTCAATTTTTATGCCCCCTCTGTGCCCGCCATGGAATATATTAAAAAAAGAAATCAAGAATATTAAAACTAAAACTAATGTTATAATTATAGATTGTCACGCCGAAGCAACAGCAGAGAAAATTTCCTGCGGGTATTTGGCGGCAGAAATGAACGTAAGTGCGGTCATAGGCACGCATACACATGTACAGACGGCTGATGAAATGATTATAGGTAATAATACGGCTTATATAACAGATGCAGGGTTTTGCGGGGCATACAGGAGCATTATAGGTATGGATATAAAGAATTCGCTCGAAAGGCTTGTAACACAGTTGCCTGTTAGGATAGAGCCGGGGCTTGTAAAACCTGCACAGGTTAATGGGGTTGAGTTATTAATTGACTCTTGTTCAGGGCAGGCAAGAGAAATAAAAAGAATTAATTTTGTGACGGATTTAAGTGATGAGGTAAATGAATAATGAAAGGATAGAAAATTGGGACTGGATTTGCATACTCACAGTATCTATTCTGACGGTGCGCTGTCGCCCGAGGAAATTATAGATACTTCTGTTGAACTTGGGCTGTCAGCTGTTTCAATAACAGACCATGACAACATCCTGGCCTTTGATTATGCCCGGGCACAGGCATTGAAACGGGCGGAGGAAACAGGTGGACCTCTTCTGGAGGTTGTGCCGGGAATAGAAATAAATACCATATATGAAAAAAATGAGGTTCATATATTGGGTTATTTTTTTGAGTCCTCTAACAGGGCTTTGCTGGATATGATTTCATACCAGCAGCATGCGAGGGTTCAGCAAATAACCGAGATAGTAAAAAAATTAAATAAAATAGCCAGGATAAGAATTTCCATGGATGACATAACAAGACTGGTAAAAAAGGGCGGCAGCATAGGAAGGCCGCATATAGCAAAGGCTGTAATGAACGTTGGAGGGGTTTCCAACATAATTGAGGCGTATAAGAAATACATAAATGACGAAGCTCCTACCTATATTCAGCGCAAAACTGTTTCCCCTCACGAAGCAGTGGAAATAGTTTATGAAGCAAGGGGTATCCCTGTTATTGCACACCCTCATGACCTTGTAATAGCGGAAAACCTCGTAAAGGAGTTAATGAACTATGGATTGAGGGGGATAGAAGTTTATCACAGGAGGCATTCACCTGCTATGATTGAGTATTTTTCGAGCCTGGCCGAAAAGTATAATTTGATTAAGACAGGCGGTTCAGATTGCCATGGGACAAGGTTATCAAACCAGCTTTTCCTGGGCAGGACTCATGTACCTGACTGGGTGCTGGCAGAGCTCAAAAAAGAGAAAAGCAGGCTGGAAATAGCTTCGGGTTAGGTATAAAAAAACCTGATTTTTATCCCGCAATCATGGGACACCCTGGGCCATGGTAAGGCACTTCCAGCCATCGGGCAACCGTTGCCGCCACATCAGCAAAGGTTTCCCGAATTCCCAGGTCCATTGCATCAAGAGCCGGGCCGTAAAGCAATACAGGAACCATTTCCCTTGTATGGTCAGTGCCGGGAACAGTCGGGTCGCAACCGTGGTCTGCCGTTATTATTAAAATATCATCCCGAGTAATTAAAGTAAGGATTTTTTCAAGGTAATCGTCAACTTCTTTGAGTGCTACGGCAAAGCCTTTAACATCATTTCTGTGGCCAAATAACATATCAGTGTCAACAAGGTTTATAAAAATAAGTGAGTGGCTTGCTTGGAGTGATTTTACAGTTTCTTCAAGCCCTTCTTTGTTACTGCCTGTATGGATTGAGTCGGTAACGCCTGAATTTACAAATATATCCTTAATCTTACCTATCCCGAGAACACTCTTTCCCTCCTGTTCAATCAGATTAAGCACTGTTGGTTCAGGAGGAGTAACAGAATAGTCATGCCTGGCTTTGGAAATCCTTTTATAATTTCCGCTCTCACCCTCAAACGGCCTTGCAATAACCCGGCAGATGCCATAGTCATTGCAAATTTCCCTTGCAACCTCACACCATTCATATAGTTTTTCCAGCGGTATAACATCAATATGGCAGGCTATCTGGAATACACTGTCAGCGCTTGTGTACACTATAGGGTAGCCGGTTTTAACGTGCTCATCGCCCAGTTCCTGTATTATTGCAGTGCCGGACGCCGGGTAATTTCCTAATATTTCATTACACCCTGTTCGGTTCTTAAAT
>JANQGS010000221.1 GCA_028277195.1 Candidatus Gastranaerophilales bacterium | reverse complement strand
ACTTTATGGACCAGGAACGGGAAAGGGGCATTACAATAACCTCAGCGGCAGTAACCTGTTTCTGGAAAGACTGCCAGGTGAACATTATAGACACGCCCGGCCACGTTGACTTTACGGTTGAGGTGGAGAGGTCACTGCGCGTGCTTGATGGAATGGTAGCGGTATTTTGCTCTGTAGGTGGCGTCCAGTCGCAGTCAGAAACAGTCTGGCGCCAGTCAAAAAAATACCAGGTGCCCAAGATAGTGTTTGTAAATAAAATGGACAGGGTAGGCGCTAATTTCCTGAGAGTTGTCGAGCAAATAAGAGACCGCCTGCAGGGGAACGCCGTTCCCATACAGCTTCCCATAGGCAGCGAGGATAAATTCAGGGGAATAGTGGACCTCATAGGCTGGAAAGCCTACATGTATGAGGATGACCTCGGAAAAGACATAAAAGAGCAGGAAATCCCCGAGGATATGAAGCAATCTGCCGCACAATACAGGGAAAAGCTCATAGAAGCAATATCCGAGCATGACGACGAATTAATGATGAAGTACCTTGAAGGCCAGGAGCTGACAGGGGAAGAAATTAAGAGCGGCCTGAGAAAAGCAACGGTAGCAAATAAAATAATTCCCACGGTTTGCGGCTCAGCCTTTAAAAACAAGGGCATTCAGCTATTGCTGGACGCGATAATAAATTACCTGCCGTCACCGCTGGATGTGCCTCCTGTCCAGGGTAAAAAAACCAGCGGTGATGAAGTTGAGAGAAAGAGCGATGATAAAGAGCCCTTTGCAGCACTTGCTTTTAAGATAATGACAGACCCTTATGTTGGCAGGCTGACGTTTATGAGGGTTTACAGCGGCGTCCTGGAGTCGGGAAGCTACCTGCTCAATACCAGGACCGGGAAAAAAGAGCGCATAAGCAGAATTCTCCAGATGCAAGCCGATACGAGAAACGAAATAAAGGAAGTAAGAGCCGGCGATTTAGTTGCGGTAGTGGGCTTAAAAGACACTACAACCGGTGATACCCTGTGCGCGGAGCATGCTCCTGTTGTACTTGAGTCCATAGAGTTTCCCGAACCGGTTATATCAATTGCAATAGAGCCAAAAACCAAGGCGGACCAGGATAAGCTCTCCATTGCACTAAACAAGCTGGCTGATGAAGACCCTACATTTAAGGTCAAGATTGACCCTGAAACCGGCCAGACAATTATCTCGGGAATGGGTGAGCTGCACCTTGAGATTATCATTGACAGGCTTTTAAGGGAGTTCAAGGTAGGCGCTAACGTGGGCAAACCGCAGGTTGCCTACAGGGAAACAATCACAAAGGAAGTTGAAGCGGAAGGCAAATTCATTCGCCAGTCAGGCGGGCGCGGACAATACGGCCATGTATGGCTTAAGGTTGAGCCGCAGGAATCTGGCAAGGGCTTTGAGTTTGAAAATAAAATCGTTGGCGGGGTTGTGCCGAAAGACTACATTCCCGCGGTCCAGAAGGGCGTCCGGGAAGCCCTGACCGGAGGCGTTATCGCCGGGTATGAGGTTATTGACCTTAAGGTAACTATTTTTGACGGCAGCTATCACGATGTTGACAGCAGCGAGATGGCTTTCAGGGCCGCCGGAAGCATCGCGGTTAAGGACGGGGTTAAAAAAGCCGCTCCAATACTGCTCGAGCCCATAATGAAAGTTGAGATAGAAGTCCCTGAGGAATACCTGGGCGATGTAATAGGTGACCTCTCGGGCAGAAGGGGCAGGGTAGAGGGCATGGAAGCAATTGAGGGGGCAGGCCTGCAAAAAGTAAACGCAAACGTTCCCCTGGCTGAAATGTTCGGCTATGCTACCGACATAAGGAGCAAGACCCAGGGCCGGGGCACTTTCAGTATGGAATTTGCGAAATATGAGCAGGTGCCTGCCAATATAGCAGAAACAATTGTCGGCAGTTTTGCGGGCTCAGGCAGCAATTAAGAATGCGTTTGGTCGGCATATGGGGTTATCCGGACCCTGAAATATTAAAAAAATACCCTGATAGTGAGTTTATTGACCTTGATATTAATTATAATGCCCCGACATCAGGGATTTTGCCTGATGCGTACTGCCGGATTATGCGCAATATTGTTGATAATGCACTCTTTTTCCGGGACAGGCTCGATGTGATAATAGCTTCAGTAGGGAGGGAAAAGTGCGATTCAGGCTGGTTTGCCTCGCATATTCTCAAGGATATGGGCTTTAATGTTATTGAAACAAGGTATGAAAAATATAATCAGACATTGGATATTCCTATTTCCAGAAGTAACCTGCCTTTAAAGAAAAAAATAAATTTAATTATGGAAGGAATTTTGACCAAAACCCGCAATTCCTTCCGGGAAACAAAACCTGAATTCGGCTTCTGGGGCGTACCCCCAAATGACCTTGATTTTCTGGATATTTTTCCTGGTACAACTCATGTCTACGGCTGGACAAGATGCGTAGAGGCAGGCAGGCCCGCAGACCTTGAGCTTGAGATGTTTGCGGATGATAATGTGCCCACGGTGTTTTTTGCCCAGGCATTTTGCGCTAAAATGCAGCTGGCTAAGTATCTTGCTAAAAAATACTCGGGACTTTATGTTGATATTGATGATAAAGCCTCTAATTCAGCCAGGGCAAAGATAGAGGCTTTTATAAAACTGGGATGACAACGCTAAAACGCTACATAGATGCCGGCACAAGCTGGACAAAAATACTCGAAATCAACGGTGATGACAAACAAGCCAAAATCATCAGCACAAAGGATTTTGCCGGGCTAAACCTGGCTTATGACAACGCCACGGGCCATATGGCCGATAAAACCCGTAAATACCAGAATGAGGTGCTATCCCTTGCTTATGGGGCGAAAAAACTGCTAAACAACCCTGAAAACGCCACTATAGTCGATATAGGCAGCAGGGACATAAAGTGGGTAAAGTTTGAAAACGGCAAATACCGTGACCTTGACTGGAACGGCAGTTGCGGCAGCGTTACCGGGGCTACGGTTGAGATGTTATGCAAGTTCTATGGCGTTGATACTGCTCACCTTCCACCGCAGGATGAGCTGATACCCGTTACGTGCGGGGTTTTCGGCATGGAAAAGATTATGGATGAAATAGCGTCCAATGTGCCCGTGAATGTTGCACTTGCAAAGTACATACACGGAATAGCACATAATACCTGGATTTTTGCAAAAAAACCCCGCAAAATATACCTCTCAGGGGGATTTTGCCTTAATAACTGCTTTATCGAATCCCTTAAATACTATTGCGAAGTGGAAACCCTTGGGCGTTTTGTTCTGGTAGAGGGACTATACAGGTATTTAACCGGTTCTCGTTTAAAAAGATGAAATTTTTATGGAAATATAAATCATCGTCATTATAATTCCGATAGGAATATATAGAGAGAACAGGAGAAGGGCACAATGAAGCTATATGGCGGAATTCATCTTGATGAAGGCGGTATGTATAAATCTGTCCGCTCAATGCACCTGCAGCAAAGTACCATGGGTATAATAAACCGGAATATAGTCGGCTTTGGCAAGGTTGGTTATCAAAAAGAAGTGCCCGTGGTTACATCCTTTACCCAATACCTGGGCTCGCACGCCCTTTCTTCCCGTAAAAACGATGAAGTAGGCCGGATAAAACTTACCAAAAACCCGCTGGATTTAGTTCTTGCCTCTAAGGGTTATTTCCAGGCGCAAACCCCGTATGGAGTAAAACTTACCAGGGACGGGCGCTTTAAAATTGACCTGGAAGGCAACCTCCTTACCCTTGAGAACTTTAAGGTGCTCTCAAGCGAGGGAGAACCCGTTAAACTCGATAAAATACCCCGGCAGCTTGAAAATATAAAAATTGACACCAACGGGCAAATAAAACTGTTTGACCCGGACAGCCTGAAATTTCACGATATGGGAACAATAGCTGCCGTTGACTCTGAAAAAAAACCGCTCAAGGAAATTAATATGAAACAGGGTTATGTTGAAGAATCAAACGTTTCCCTGCACGAGGAAGCCTATAGCCTGATTACCGTAAGAAGGAATTTTCAGGCAAACAGGCAGCTCTTTATAATACAGAACGATTCTCTGGCAAAAACAATTCAGGAACTGGGAAGGGCATAAGATATGACTACAATACAGGGTTCAATTTCAAAACTGGTGGATAATTCCAATATCATGTTTGAATCAATGGGCTATGTTGCCTCAGGCATAGCAAACTGGAACACAACCGGCTATAAAGGCCAGCGTTTTGAAACGCTTATAGGCCCGCAGGGCGTACTTAGCGGGACTGTGAGGACAGACGTTTCAGCCGGGGCCCACATCGCAACTTTCAGGCAGCTCGATGTTGCGATTGAAGGAGCGGGTTATATTCCCATTACGGATGAAAAAGGCGAAACCCTCTACACCCG
>JANQGS010000219.1 GCA_028277195.1 Candidatus Gastranaerophilales bacterium | reverse complement strand
AGCCGCCCAATCCACTGAGGGAGGGTGGGTGGGATATTTTGATAAAATTTTTTGCGAATAATAGCCTGAACTGTTGCAATCGCAGAAACGGTCAAAATGGCGGTTACTTTACAGCCTGGTTTCAGGGTTATCCAGAAAATCCCGGTAAGTTTTTTCAATGCCTTCCCTTAAACCTGTTTTTGCGCTCCACCCGAGCGCGTTAATCCCGGACACGTCAAGGAGTTTACGCATTGTCCCGTCAGGTTTTTTCGGGTCAGTCTTAATTTCGCCCCTAAACCCGGTCACTTCCCTTATAATACACGCCAGCTCCATTATGGTAACATCCCTGCCTGTCCCGATATTTATAAACTCCCCGACATCCCCGGCATTGCAGTTTTTCATCAGGAATAAAACCCCGTCAGCCAGGTCCTCATTAAACATAAATTCGCGCCTCGGCGTGCCCGTGCCCCATATCACCACTTCATCAAGCCCCTTTTCCCTTGCCTCATGAAACCTTCTTATGAGCATAGGCAGTGCATGAGCGTTTTCCGGGTGGTAATTATCGTTTATCCCGTATAAATTGCAGGGCATAACAGAGATAAAATTCCCGCCGTACTGCCTGTTTATTGCGGCGCATAGTTTTATTCCGGCTATTTTGGCAATGGCGTAGGGTTCATTTGTGGGCTCAAGCGGGGATGAAAGCAGGTATTCTTCTTTTATCGGCTGCGGGGCATTTTTGGGGTAAATACAGCTTGAACCCAGGAATAGCAGCTTTTTAACCCCTGTTTTAAGCGAGGCTTCCAGTACATTGTTCTGGATTTTCAGGTTATCCAGTAAAAAATCAGCGGGATATGTATTATTTGCGTATATACCGCCCACTTTCGCCGCAGCCAGGAATACCCAGTCAAATTTTTCCTTCCTGAAAAAATCCTTTACCCTGTCCGGGTCAAGAAGGTCAAGCTCCTCCCTGCTTTTTACAACAATATCCCCGCAACCCTCCTTTTCAAGCCTCTTCAAAATAGCGCTTCCGACCAGGCCCTTATGTCCGGCCACAAATATCTTCATCAAATCAACTCCTCGTATAAAATCCTGTTAACGCAGAGGGAGAGGTTTTTAAAGGCGCATATTCCCTTGCCCCTGTCAATCACCCCTACGCTCGCCAGTTTGTTTTTTACAACCTCGTTAAGCTCGTCCGGGTCTATGTATAAAGCGCATTCTCTTGTGCATTCCTCGTGCTTGAAGGGGCAGGAGTGTGTTTTTTTATTTTCCATTCTTAACCGGCCTCTCCCGTACAAATTTCTGATATTACTTTTTGCCAGCCGGGCATCTTTTCAACAAAATAATCAGCGCCCCTGTTCATGCATTTTTCCCTATGCTCTTTTTTATTTGATGCGGTCATTACTATTATTTTTGTATTTAATTTACACAAAAGGGACATTTTTTTTATTTCATCGATTAACATAAACCCCTCCCTTTCTGTTGGGATAAAAAGGTCAATAACCGTATACCCGAAATCCTGGGCCTTATATTTTTCTATCGCGTCGAACAATTCCTTTGACACGGTTACATTAAACCCGAGTTTTCTCAGCACTGTTTCCATTTGTATTGTAACAATACCCAAATCATCGACCACAAGTATATTTTTGGCATGGTTTGTGTTTTCCGGGCCTGGCCGGGTCTGGGTTTGGGCGCTGTTATTATTGGCGGCATTGAAATTATTCGCGGAGACCAGTGTGGCTATTTTAGTCTTGATTTTTCCCAGGGCTTTATTCAGGCTATCCGGGGTAACACTATCCGGGGCTGGCATATCGCCAAGCTCGAAAAAATTTTTTATAAAATCAGAATCTACTTCTATATTGAACTTTTCAGACACGAATTTATTTTCCTGTAGCCGATATATATTAT
>JANQGS010000209.1 GCA_028277195.1 Candidatus Gastranaerophilales bacterium | reverse complement strand
TTAAATGCAATAATACCTCTGCATTTTTTATCAGGTTTTTAATATCTGTGCTGCTCAGGCCCTTTAGTTTATTGGGGTCAAAATCCCACTCCCATCCGTTGCTTTTATCAGCACCCCTGAGGAATACACCGTAATTATCGCCTGAAATATCCACATTGCCGATAAAATTATCTGCCGGGGCGTTATTCTGGTTTGCTATTTCATTTCCTGGCTTTATTTTAGCGGGTGACGCGGCTTGAGAATTATCCTGAGAACCGGTTAACAGGTTGAGCACTAAATCAATTAGCGAATTATTTGATGTATTTCCTGTCGAGCCGGTCATTGGACCGCCTAATCCGCAACTGCTATAAAAGCCGAAATTGACAGGAGTATTTATTATACCTACATATTTGTTAATCAGGTTTCCATAATCATACATATTTGAGTAACCGCCTGTGGAAGTTCCCCCGAATGAGCCGCTGCTCACAGGGGAAAATATATTTAAACCGCTGCTGTTATTGTTCGCAGCAGATGGTTTTTGAAAATTCTGGCTTGAAGAACTGGAATTTAATGTTAATCTTGATAAGGAATTATTGATATAATCTGGCATTTTTTCTCCCCATGTATATACAAATTCTTTAGTTCTTATATATATAAAAACAAAACAAGCGTAAAAATTGCCACAAATTTTAAAAAAAATTATATATGCTGATAGAAGTCAACAATAAAATTAAATACCAATACATTAAACCGGTATTTCTTGAATCTAACGAGATACGTATATTCCCGCGCAATGACCTTACTCAAAAATTGCTGGATTATAATATTGAAATCAACCCCGAGCCTTCAAGCAGGACTTTTTTTATTGACCCGGAAAATAACTGTGGTTTAAAGGTCTGGTTTAATGATTTAACAGAAATTTTCAGCCTGGATTTTAAGTGTACGGTAGAGACCCTGAGGGAAAACCCTTACGACTATATAGTTGACTTTGACAGGACTAAACTGCCACACTTTCATTGTGAGCGCAGCGAAGCAATCCAGGTTAAAAGATTTTCCGATGAAATCAGGAAAAACACAAATAATGATTTACTGGAATTTTTGTCTGTCCTTTCTGAGAAAATAAGCAGTGAATTTAAATACATAATAAGAGAAAACGGCCCCCCTAAAACAGCTGAACAAACCTTAACCGATAAAAACGGGGCATGTAGGGATTTTGCGGTTTTATTTACGGAAGCCTGCAAGTGCCAGGGTATAAATGCAAGATTCGTAAGCGGGTATATGTTTGATGAAAAGATGCAAGAGGAGTCCCATTTGCATGCCTGGGCTGAAGTGTATGTTCCGGGCGGCGGCTGGCGCGGTTACGACCCTGTTAACGGTCTGGCTGTTGCAGGCAGGCATATTGCGGTTGCGGCTTCTTCCGCTCCTTCAAAGGTACTGCCTGTTATAGGAAGCTACAGAAGTAATGCGGGAAACTCAAAAATGGAGTATTCCATAAACCTTTCTTTGTTATCAGAATAGAAAAATGTTGCTTTTTCCATTTTTTCCTCCCGTTAAAAATTATATCAAAATAATTAATTTATCGATGATTTTATGAAATACTTGTGTTTAATGAAAATGTTCTTTAATAAACTGCATTATGCCGGGAATTCAGCACTTAGCCTGCTGTTGTTGCCTTTTTCATTTTTTTACGGTCTAATAACCTGTTTTAGAAACTATTTATACGACAAAAATTTTTTAAAAAGCGTAAAATTGCCTGCTTTTGTGGTTTCTATCGGTAATTTAACAACCGGGGGTACGGGGAAAACCCCGATTACCCGCGAAATAGCAAACTATTTTAACGAGCAGGGCAAAAAAACCGCTGTAATCAGCCGGGGGTACGGAGGAAAGCTCGATATAAAAAACACAAACGTGATTAGTAACGGCGAAAAAATATTTTACGATGCGGACCTCGCCGGTGACGAGCCTTACTGGATAGCGAAAAACTCCCCGAATACAATTGTAATTACCGGCAAAGACAGGGTTAAATCAGGAAGGCTTGCCGTTGAAAAGTTTAAAGCGGAAGTTATACTGCTGGACGACGGTTTCCAGCACAGGAGACTGCATCGGGATGTTGATATAGTGCTTATTGACAGCGCTATGGCGTTTGGAAACGGCTTTTTACTTCCGGTCGGGCCTCTTAGGGAGCATATTAGCGCTTTAAGACGGGCTGACAGGATAATTATGACAGACAGGGTTAGCAAAGCTTTTGTTTGCCGGCTAACAGGCGAAAAAATCAGCGGCATAAGCAGGGCAATGGCTTTTTCCGGTATAGCCCGGCCCGAGCCGTTCTTTAAATCGCTGGAAGAACAAAATATTGAACTGGTTTTGAAAATATCCTTTCCCGACCATTATTTATACACTGAAGAAGATGTAAACTCCCTCTCAGACAGGGCTAAAGCAGCGGGCGCAGAGGCTTTAATTACCACGGAAAAGGATATGGTTAAAATTGAGCCGTTTATAAGGGGATTAAAGGGGAAAATTCCGATTTACGCGTTAAAATTAAAGGTAAACATAGAGGCAGAAGAGTTATTTAAAAATGAAAATCCTCGTAATCAGGTATAGGTTTATAGGCGATACAATCCTGATGATACCGTTTTTAAGGAATCTCAGGTACGCATACCCTGACGCGCAAATAGATGTGCTTGCCGGGCCGGTTTCCGGCGAGATACTGGAGGATTGCCCGTATATTGACGAGCTGGTAATGTTTGACACAACAAGAAAACACCGATATGAAAACATTAAAGCCCGTAAAAAGAGCTTCTGGAGTTATGTAAAACTCCTGCAACAGCGCAAATATGATAAGGTATATATTCTGAAACGCTCATTATCAAGCGCTTTACTGGCATTTTTATCCGGGATAAAGGAAAGAATAGGCTATAATACCGAAGGCAGGGGTATATTGCTCACTAAAACAGTACCTTACCTTCAAAACAGGCATGAAGTGGAGTGTTTTTTGGATGTATTGAGAAGAGACGGCATCCCCGCCAGGGATAAGCATCTTGAAAACTGGATTTCAGGGGAATCAAAGGAAAAAGTGGCGGGATTTATAAATAATGACGAGTCGCGGGTACTTGTGCACGCCACAAGCGGGAACATAAACAAGCAATGGCCGCCCGGGCACTTTGCGCGGATTGTTCAGTACCTCTCAAATAACCGCGGGGCAAGGGTTTATTATACGGGAACAAAAGATGATGCCCTGGTTTATGAGAAAATACACTCCCTTATCACGGACAGGCTTAATGTTGAACCCGTAAACCTCTGCGGGCGGCTCTCCATAAAAGACAGTACGGCGTTAATAAGCAAAATGAATTTTGTTATAGGCTCAGACTCGGGAGTTTTGCATATAGCCGCTTCTGTAAATGTCCCTGTTATAGGTATATACGGCCCGATGAACCCGGAAAAATGGATAGCCTATGGCGATAAGCATATTCATCTATATGCCGGTTTGCCCTGTGTGCCCTGCGATTTAAAAAAGCCGTGCCCCGGGGATATTGAATGCTTAAGGCGGGTAAAGCCCGAGAGGGTCATTGAAGCCATGGAAAAATTGAATTTATAGGCAGATAATTTGTAACTATTGCCCGAGTAGTCATTTGCTCTTTAATACTCAGGGCAAATCCCGTGGTTTATGAGGACCTGGTTTATGTTGCGGTTTTCGCCGTTGTAAACGATTCCCAGCAGGCGACCGTATTTATCGATTCCGAGTATTTTGATTTTGATGTTTTTATTGCCGTGCAGCATGTTATTCAGGTGCCCTTTTGCCTGATAGCCCTTGAATATAACCTCGTCAATCGTCATTTTGTTCAGGTATGCCTGTTTATAGGCCCGGTGGATTTTTGAGGTTTCAAAGCAGTCGACGCCTGCGAGGCGGACTTTGGCTTTTGTTTGCCGGAGCTGGACTTCTATGGTGTCGCCGTCGATAACCCTAATCAATTTTATATCGCCAGTCAGGGAATGAGCTTTTACCGGCATGGTGTATAAACTTAATATTAGTAGAG
>JANQGS010000218.1 GCA_028277195.1 Candidatus Gastranaerophilales bacterium | reverse complement strand
AGGCATTCAAATATCGATTTATCCCCATCATTACCACCAATAACGGCGGCTGGTATGCCGTTTGGTTTTCTCTCAGGCATACTGTTTCCGAAATAAGGACTGAATTCCGCTACTCTTATGGCCACTAACTCCCCTTCTCTACCAACCTATAAATATAAAAACATTTTGTAATGTTTGATTTTACGTTTAGCGGAAAGCGTTACAATAATTAATCAAAAATAGCCTGACCGGTTGTGTAAAACAGGTTCATTCAGACGGGCGCATCTCTATATAAAATTAGAGAATGCTTAAATTCCCGAATAAAAAATCAAAAACAATATTTATAACTGCCCAGGCGGTCATAATCGCCATAAGTATGGCCGTAACATTTTTTATAGCTGATATGACCGCAGGGCTGCCGCCTGTGGAGTTTATTAAAACAACCGAACCCGAGCAGTCAACCCGGGTATTCGACATTAACGGAAACCTGGCAGCGGAAATCAATGAGGATGAAAACAGGATTTGCGTGCCGATTGAGGAGGTTTCCCATAACTTTACAAGCGCTGTCATTGCAATAGAGGACGTAAGGTTTTATGAGCACAACGGGGTTGACCTCAAAGGCACGATAAGAGCCCTGGTAAACAACATTACAGGCGCGTCGTCAATACAGGGAGGTAGCACAATTACCCAGCAGCTCGTGAAAAACTGGTTTTTAATGCCAAAAAAATCGTTCAAAAGAAAATTCCTGGAGGCCGTGCTCGCCGCCAGGGTGGAAAACAACCTGAGCAAAAAAGAAATTATCGAAAAATACATGAACCTGATTTACCTGGGCAACCGCTCATACGGCATAGAAAAAGCAGCGGGCAGGTATTTTAACAAAAAGGCAAAAGAACTTAACCTGGCTGAAGCAGCCCTTCTTGCCGGGTTAATCAAAGCGCCTGAGCGCTACTCCCCCTATAAGAACCTTAAAAAAGCGCTTTCCCGGCAGAAAACCGTCCTGGACAGGATGCTCTCATTCGGGTTTATAACGGAAAAACAATGGAAACAGGCCCTCGATACACCGCTTAACCTGAATCCGCCAAAAGTAGCTTCCTTAAATAAATATCCCTACTTTATAGACCATGTAACCCATCTTTTGAGGGAACGCTACGGCAAGGAAGTTGTAGACCGGGGAGGGCTAAAGGTATACACAACACTTGACCCTGTAGCCCAGGAAATAGCAGAAAAAACCATTATAGAAGGGGTTAAAAAACACAGGTATGCAGGCATTAAACAGGGGGCGCTCGTTTCCATAGACGTTAAAAACGGGTATATAAAGGCGATTGTTGGGGGGATTGACTATACCGACAGCCAGTTCAACAGGGCAACAATGGCTAAAAGAGCCACCGGTTCGGGATTTAAGCCTATAGTTTACCTGACGGGTTTCAGGCTGGGCATTATTACGCCTGATTCATTTGTTATTGATGCCCCGATAGCCTACCGCACAAGGTGGAATGTATGGCGTCCCCGCAACTGGGACGGTCGATACAGGGGTAAAATGACCGTAAGGCAGGCACTTACCCTGTCGAGAAACACCCCAACAGTGCGGGTAGCACTGGAAGCCGGTCTGGATAACGTAATAGAGACGGCCAGGCTGCTGGGTATCAGAAGCCATATGGACAGGGGGTATTCAATAGTGCTTGGCTCAGCCGGTATTACGCCGCTTGAGGTTGCGACCATGTACACAACACTTGCAAGGGGCGGGATTTACCTTGAGCCCACCGCAATAAGATATATAACCGACTCAAAAGGCAATATAATTGAAGCAAACAAGCACAAACCGGTCAGGGTGGTTGACTCAAAATACGTGCAACAGCTCAATTCAATACTTATTGACGTTGTGGAAAAAGGCACGGGCAAAAACGCCCGGCTGCCGGGAAGGCAGATTGCCGGAAAAACCGGCACCACCGATGATTTCAAGGACATATGGTTTTCAGGGTTTACCCCCGATACCGTTACGACAATCTGGATGGGAAATGACGAGAACAATTCATTGGGAGGGGTGTGGAGCAGCAACTGCGCGACTTTATGGAAAAATTTCAGCAGCGAGTACTACGGGAAAACACAAATTATAGCGGAAACATTCAGGACCCCGGAAAAAGAATTGAAAAAACCTGAAAAAAAGGAAAAAATTGCCGCAAAGCCTGACATAAAACCCCCTCCCATTCCCCGCTCAAATATTGACAAACCCTATAACCGGATAAGGCGGCCCAACCAGCAACCTGTCCAACAGGCTCAACAACAGCCGCGGCAGGCTAAAAAAATCCAACAGACCCAACAGCAGCCAAAACAGGCTAAAAAACCTCAATACCGGCAGCATCCTCAATACCGGCAATACCCGCAATATTACCGATACCCGCAGCAATACGCCGGACAACAATATTACCGGCAAAGGCCCACGCCCCGCTACCGGAGACAACCCGCTTACCAGAGAAGGGCTGTACGCCCGCAGTACCGGCAAAGACCCTATTATCAACATCAAAATCAAAACAGAAGATAAGAGGAGGAGCGCATTGCCCGGCAGTCAAAAACTCAAAATATTTTTCCTTGTTATTCTTGTGCTTTGCGGAATTTATATTACCGGGGCAATAATAAGCCCTTCGGATAAATTTAAGTACATAAACCCTCCGGTTGTAAATAAATATTCGCTCCCTAACAATGACCTGGCAAAAAGAATGCCTGAAAATGTTAATAAATTCGGGCTCATGCCCATAGCCGCGGGCAGGGCAAGGGGCTCTGTTGTACATATTGCCCTGGACAGGGAAACCTCATATAAGTTAATGCCTAAAAAGTCGGGAATTAATATATATAAACCCCTGAAAAAAAACTGCCGCAGCCTGGGCTCAGGCGTGATAGTGTCCCCTGACGGGTATATATTGACCAATAACCACGTCATAGAGAACTTTCCGGGCAGGATAAGGGTTGAGTTGACCGGAAACGAGAGCTATGAGGCCAAAATAATAGGAAGAGACCCGAAAACAGACCTTGCTGTAATGAAGGTTGATGTTAAAAACCTTCCCCATTTAAAATTCGGGGACTCAAAGGCATTGCAGGTGGGCGATATTGTCCTGGCTGTGGGAAATCCCTTTGGCATAGGCGAAAGCGTAACAATGGGCATTATAAGCGCACTGGGAAGGTCAAACATAGGAATTGTTGACTATGAGGACTTTATTCAGACAGACGCAGCCATAAATCCCGGGAATTCCGGCGGCGCGCTCATAAACCTTAACGGTGAGCTAATCGGTATTAACACGGCAATTTTAACCAAAAGCGGCGGGTATGAAGGTATTGGTTTTGCAATTCCGTCGGGTATGGCAAAAAGAATTTTTGAGGAAATAAAGAAAAAGGGGAAGGTTGAAAGGGGCTGGATAGGTATCGCCATCCAGGATATTGATAATGCTGTAATGATTATAGATGTTGTTGCCGGGGGACCGGCTGATGTCTCCGGATTAAAAAGGGAAGACATACTGCTTTCCGTGAACAATATACCGCTTGAGAACAAAAGCCGGCTCAGGAACATTGTGGCCAACTCAGGCATAGACAGCCCGGTCAGGTTTAAGATTTTGAGGAGCGGAAAAATAATGGAAATACCCGTTAAGGTGTCAAAACTGCCTGACAATATGAATTTTCTTGATGTAAAAAGTTTTTCCTTTCCTGCAAGATAGTTAATTCAAAGGCTAATGCATCTTTAGTTAGGTTTTATACCGCAGGTATGGTTACTCAACATGGAAGTTATTTGAGAAAAAGTGTGTCCTCCAACTACTGCTGTAGGTGTGTATATAACCCTTGGCGAGGTATCACCCTCTCCCACCTGGCCATCGTCATTATAACCCCAGCAGTAAGCATTGCCGGTTGTGTTCAGGCCGCAGGTATGGGTATACCCGGCAGATATTTGAGAAAAAGTATGCCCTCCAACTACTGCTACAGGTGTGCCTGTTTCACTTGGCGAGGTATCACCCTCTCCCAGCTGGCCATAGTCATTATCACCCCAGCAGTAAGCATTGCCGGTTGTGTCCAGGCCGCAGGTATGGCTACCCCCGGCAGTTATTTGGGAAAAAGTGTGTCCTCCAACTACTGCTGTAGGTGTGTATATAACCCTTGGCGAGTCATCACCCTCTCCCACCTGGCCATAGCCATTATAACCCCAGCAGTAAGCATTACCGGTTGTGTCCAGGCCGCAGGTAAGGGCATATCCGGCAGATATTTGAGAAAAAGTATGCCCTCCAACTACTGCTTCAGGTGTGCCTACATCATCTGGCGAAGTAT
>JANQGS010000228.1 GCA_028277195.1 Candidatus Gastranaerophilales bacterium | reverse complement strand
GCAAAACATACGGCAATACCTGGTGGGGCCGTGTTTGGATAGAAGCCCTTGAAAGGATAGACTCCAACAGGCTGGCAAGAGGTAAAACCTATGCCAACACCGGTAGGGTAAAAAACATAAAAATTGATAAGGGTAAAATTTCGGCCAGCGTAAAGGGTTCATATTATGACTCTTACCGCATAAAAATAAATCTTGAAAAGTTCACCAAAGATGAAATCAAAAAAATAAAAGAAATAATTGCACAAAACTCCTCTATTGCAATTGAACTCAGTATGGGCAACCTGCCAGAATCGCTGTTGGCACTGATAGAAAAAGAAAAAATAACGCTACTGCCAAAAAGATGGCGGGATTTAAAATCAAGCTGCTCCTGCCCTGATTCTGCCAATCCCTGTAAACACCTTGCTGCTGTATATTATATACTTGCAAACGAGATAGACAAAGACCCTTTTATACTTTTTAGCATTAAAGGGTTTGAATTTGAAAAACAGGAAGAAAAACAACATAAAGAACACCCCCTGAAAAGCAAATTCATTGACATATCAGAACAAAAAACCAGAGAAACAGATATTAATATTGACGATTTTGAGTTTTCATTTCCGCAATATGATATAAGGCCTATGTTGTCGCTGCTTCCTGACAACCCGCCGTTTTTCAACGAAGGCAATTTCAAGACTTTTGTCGAAAATATTTATAAAATAGTGGCCCAAAAACTAGAAACAGCAATCCCTGAAACAACAAAACCGCCTGCTTTAATAAAAAATGAATTCCAGCTTGAGTTTGTAAAAGACGAATACAGCCCTAAAAATATTTTCAGAATAAAAATAGTCCCTGATAAAGAACATTTTGAAGTGGACAGACAAAAAATAATTGAGGAAATCCCTAAAACAGACTTTATCTCAGAAAAAGCCTTTTTGCCCCATAGAACTAGAGCTGTCCTGCCTCTGGAACTAAAATCGGGACTTAATTGCTTTTTATCTCATCCGGTAGATATTGACTATGACATAGCCTCAGAGGGCTTTGCGTTTTTAAATATACTCTCATCTATGGCTCTTGGAATGGTAAGGGCTAATTTATACTTGCCGGAAGTGGTTTTTGAAGAGGACAATGCCTTTTCAATACGATACATCCCGTTTGTTAAAGATGAAATAATCCAGGCGCAGCTTGAAAAGCTAAAACAAATAATGCCACCATACATCTGCTATCAGGAAAACAAATTTTTATCAGATGACGGGGTGTTTGACCTGCTGTCAGTGTTTATTACCCATATCATAAAAAAGATTATACATGACCAGCAAGGTCCACTAAAAGACAAAATAGTCCCGGTTTTTGCCTATGATTATTTGTTCAGGGCAAATACTTTTGCTGAAAAAAATATAGCCCAGAGCATTGCAAACTGGCTGGAAAAGCTATACATAAGAAAAAAAGACATTTGCCCGCTCATCAGGATAGAAAACCTTGAAGATGAAAACTTCGGCATTTTTGTTGATGTTGTTAATAAAAAGAACTCGCTTGAACCTGTAACAGAATACAAAAAGCTCAAAGATAAGACAGAAATATCCAAACAGCTTATCATTGCAGGTGAATATTTTCCTGAGCTGAAGGAAATAGTCGATAAAAACGGCAAAACAGTCCCGGTCGTCCCGATTCAAAAGATTGCAGAAATATTTTTGAACACCATAGCCATTTTTAATGTTATGGGAATTGAAATAGTGTTCCCCAAAGAGCTTAAAAAACTGGCATTCCCGCAATTACAGGCAAAGGCAAAGCTTAAAAAATCCATTGAAACAGGCGCAAGCTATGTAAATCTTGATGAAATGCTTGATTTTTCCTATGAAATAGCCATTGGTAACGAAATAGTCCCCTTAAAAGACTTCCGCAAACTGGTCAAACAAACTGAAGGGCTTATTAAATACAAGGAGCAGTATGTACTCTTAAAGCCTGAAGAAGTCCAGAATATCCTGAATAAACTTCAAGACCCCTTTCCTGAAATGTCATCGTCAATGCAGGCATTATACACAGCGGTTTCAGGCGAGATAAACGGCATAAAATTCCAGACAGATGCAGCCTTACAAAGGGTACTTGATGATATTACAAAAATAGAGGAAGTAAATATCCCCGAAAACCTTAACGCAACCCTGCGCCCCTATCAGGAAAGAGGTTTCAGGTGGTTGTATTCAAACGCCAAGAAACAGTTTGGCTCGTGTATTGCCGATGATATGGGGCTTGGAAAGACAATTCAGGTTATAACCCTTCTTTTACAGTACAAAAATGACAACAAAGATACTAAACCCTCGCTTGTAATCTGCCCGACAACATTGATCGGCAACTGGGAAAAAGAATGCAGGAGGTTTGCACCGTCCCTAAATTTAAATATCTATCATGGCTTGGAAAGGCAGCTTAAAACAAAGGACGTTGATATTTTAATCACAAGCTACGGTACTTTCAGGCGTGATGTAAAAAAATTTAGCGCAAAGGAGTGGAGCTTCCTGATAATTGATGAAGCCCAGAATATTAAAAATTCAGAAACCGCCCAGACAAAGGCCATAAAATCATTAAAGGCCGATAACTACATTGCAATGACGGGCACCCCGGTTGAAAACAGGTTAACTGAACTTTGGAACATCTATGATTTTATTAACAAAGGCTATCTCGGCAACATGAACAGGTTTAAAACAGAACTTGCCAGCCCTATTGAAAAATACAAGGACAAAGACGTAATAGAAAAGCTTAAAAAAGCAACTGCACCGTTTCTTTTAAGACGGTTAAAAACTGACAAGTCAATTATTTCAGACCTGCCCGATAAAATCACTTTTGATGAATACTGCTACTTAACTAAGGAACAGGCAGCGGTTTACCAGAATATTGTCGAGGATATTATGCAGCAAGTGGAGAAATCCGACGGTATCCAGCGAAGAGGGTTGATTTTTAAGCTGATAACCGCATTAAAGCAAATATGCAACCACCCCGCGCATTATGCTAACAAGGGCAATATAAACTCAGACCTGTCCGGCAAATCCTCAAAAGTCCTTTCCATAATAGAAAACATACTTGACAACAGGGAAAAAGCATTAATATTCACCCAGTACAGGCAGATGGGAGATATTTTGCAGGAAATAATCAAAAATGAACTAAAAGAAGAAACTATTTTCTTCCACGGCGGAGTGTCAAGGAAAAAACGCGATGATATGGTCAATTCTTTCCAGAACGACAAGAGAACAAGGCTGATGATAATATCCTTAAAAGCGGGCGGAACCGGTTTAAATCTAACTGAGGCCTCAAACGTTATCCATTATGATTTATGGTGGAATCCGGCAGTTGAAAATCAGGCTACTGACAGGGCTTACAGAATCGGTCAGGATAAAAATGTCATAGTGCACAGGCTTATTACGCTTGGCACGTTTGAAGAAAAGATTGACGAGATAATAAAATCCAAAAAAGAACTTGCGGATTTGACTGTTTCAACAGACGAGAGCTGGATTACGGAAATGTCTAACAAAGACCTGCGGGATATATTTACGCTTTACAAGAAATAACTGGAAATGAAATTAACGCAGCACACAACCGCAACCTGCTGCCGGAAGTGCATCAGCAAATGGCACGGTTTTAATGGATAGAGAATCATACGTGAATCCTGGTAGCTGAGCCACATTCATAATTTTGTTGGGGGGCGTGGGGGTGGGAGGTTGCGTTAGGGGTGGTGTGGGGAATATTTTTAAATATAAACTATTTATTTGTTATTATAATAATATTATTAAAAATCCAGGGTTCATTATGCCTACAGAAAGAG
>JANQGS010000201.1 GCA_028277195.1 Candidatus Gastranaerophilales bacterium | reverse complement strand
GGAGCAAAATAAATAAAATAAATTACTTAATTAAAAAAGGAGGCTGTCTATACTTTTTAGACAGCCTCTTTGATTTTTTTATAGCTACGCTTCCTCGGCAGGGGCGTTGAACTGGCGCTGGGCAAGCTCCCTGTCAAGCATGAAAATTGCGCCCGGGGCATCTTTCATTAGCCTGAGCTTGTTAATGATTTCATTTACCGAGGCCTCTTCTTCCACCTGCTCCGTAACAAACCATTGCAGGAAAATCTGGGTTGCGTAGTCCTTTTCCTCATTGGCAGCGGTTACAAGGTCATTGATTGAGGAGGTTATGTATTTTTCGTGCTTTAAGGTGTCCTCAAAAGCATTTAAAGTATTGTCCCAGTCGGTTTCTGGCTTTTCAATGCTCTCAAGAATCACCCTGCCGCCTCTTTCGTTAATAAAATGATAAAATTTTTGGGCATGGGAGAGTTCTTCCTGTGCCTGTATATGCATCCAGTTTGAAAAACCCAGTAAATCAACAGACTGGAAATACGCGCCCATTGACATATAGAGATAAGATGAAAAAAGTTCCCTGTTTAGCTGTTTATTAAGTTCTTTTTCCAACCTTTGATTAAGCATTTTTTATTCTCCTTTCCAAAGTCCATGTAAATTGCAGTACGCCCTGAGGGTGAAATTTTCGGGTTTTGCAGGGAAAAGGGCCTCAGGTTTATCTTCCGGGTTGAGTTGGACCCTGCATACACCCTTTTCACAGATTAGTTCAATCCATTCAATATAATGTTCTTTTATCATGGGATGCTCTACACTTCCAACCGCCACTTTAATACCATCCGGGGTAATTTCCGCCACGGGGATATGTTTTTCTGTTGCGGCCTCAACAGTGTTTTCTTCCATATATGTCATGTTCTGGCCGCAGCATACCAAATCTCCTGCCTGCGCATTAAGCACTTCAACTATGTTTGAGCAAATGTCGCATTTATAAACCCCAAGTTTTTTTGTCGGCATAATAATCTCCTTATAAGCTTAACTGTAAAACATTGAGCTTTAATTATAATTTACTTTAAAATTTACATACATATATTTAAGGAATATTTAAGAATTTGTTAAGGACTGAACAAATACAACAAAAAATAAAAAACCTCCAAGGGGGATAGAGGTTTAATTAAAATAGAGAGTTAGAGGTCATATCTTTACAATTTTAATTATAAATAAAAATTAAAATTTTACCATATTTTTAAACGTAAATTTTACACTTATTTACAAAGCCGGTTTTTCTGTGATTACCTGGCTAACGGCATTGAGAAAGGGCCTCTTTTACTGCCTCAACAGCTTTATCAATATCTTCAACGCTGTTTAGCTCTGTTACACTTATAAGTATGCAGTCTTTAACTTTTATTCCCATAAAAATACCCTTTTTCGCCAGCTCTTTTATAAGGTTTTCAGGTGAAACCCGCTCGGTTTTCAGTAAAAATTCATATAAAAAATCATCATAAACAATGCTTATGCCGGGAACTTCACTTAACTTTCCGGCAAAGTAATGAGCCCTTTGGGTTGAAATACCCGCAACTTCCTTTAACCCCTGCGGGCCTAATGCTGCCAGGTATACAGTTGCGGCCAGGGCTGTCAGGGCGGTATTTGTACAGATGTTGCTGGTGGCCTTTTCTCTTCTTATGTGCTGTTCCCTTGTCTGCAACGTAAGGGTAAAGGCTTCCTTTCCATCCTTATCCCTTGTTAATCCAACGATTCTTCCGGGCAATTGCCTTAAATACTTTTCCCTGCAAGCAATAAACCCTCCATGAGGCCCGCCAAAATTCATGCTTATACCTAAAGGTTGGAAATCTCCCACAACTATGTCAGCGCCGTATTCTGAAGGGCTTTTCAGTATCGCAAGGCTTACAGGGTCAACGCACACAATTAATTTAGCCGGAGAAGAGGCTATTTTTTCACATATATCAATATTTTCCACCCGGCCGGAATAATTGGGGTTCTGAATTAACACACAGCCGTATTTGTCAAACTCAATATCACCACGTAAGTCAGATACATCAACCTCTATCCCGGCACCATAACAGTATGTCCTTATAACCGCAAGGTATTCAGGGTTTATATTTTCGGAAACCATTATACCGTATTTTTTTGTGAGCCTGGAAGCCATTAATGCCGCTTCAGCAAAGGCTGTTGCACCGTCATAAACCGAAGCGTTTGAAACATCCATGCCGGTTAAGTTGCAAATAAGGGTCTGGTAATCAAAAATTGCCCGTAACGTGCCCTGGCTAACCTCGGGCTGGTAAGGGGTATATGAAGTATAAAACTCTGAGCGTCCTGTTATAGCCTGCACACAGGCCGGAACATACCTGTTATATGTGCCCCCGCCCAGGAAAGAAATGTATTTTTTCAGGTTATAATTTTTTTCCGCGATGCCGGCCAGTTTTTTAGCGGCCTCAAGCTCGCTCAGGCCGTCCGGTAGGTTTAATCGGCCTGTTTTAGCTGTTATATGGGCGAATAACTCGTCAACAGAGCTTAAATTTATTTCCCTGAGCATCTCCTGGCGTATTTCGCCGGTATGGGCCTCGTAATTAAGCAATTTTACCCTTCTCCATGCTCTATAAAATTTTTATATTCAGCGTAATTCATTGTATCTTTCAGGTCCTCGCCCTTAAAATCAGCCACTTTTACCAGCCAGCCCTCTTTAAAGCAGTCATTATTTATGATTTCAGGGTCTTCCTGAGCTTTTTCATTTACTTCCGCAATTTTTCCCGAAACAGGCAGGTACAATTCAGACGCAGCCTTTACAGACTCGATTGTCCCGAAAACCTCTCCTTTTTCAAAGGTTGTGCCGGCCTCGGGCAGCTCTGCAAAGACAATATCCCCCAACTGCTCAACGGCATAGTCGGTAAGCCCGATTTTCAGGGTATCGCCTTCCCGGATAATGTATTCATGGCTTTTTGTACATAATATATTGGACATATCAACTGTCATGGCTTTTTGTTCTCCTATTTCCTTTTGTAAACCGGTTTTTTAATTATTTCAGCGGGGTGCAGTTTTCCCCTTATCATTATATCTATTCTAGCTCCTTCGGCAAACAATTCCCCGGAATCAATCAACCCCAGTCCTATGCCGGTGTTTGCACAGGGGGAAAACCCTCCGCTTGTGACTTTTCCCATATCCCTGCTTTTTATATAAATCCTATAATCCTGTCTTGGTATTGATTTGTCAAGCATTTTAAACTTAACAAGTTTTTTACTCACATTTTTATTGGCCATCTGGCTTAAAATAATATCCCTGCCCGCATAATCAGCCTGTTTATCCCCGGGAATTGCCCAGCAGAGCGAGGCCTCAACCGGCGTGGTCTGCTCGTTCATGTCCTGGCCGTAGAGCAGGTATGAGGCTTCCAGCCTCAGGATATCCCTTGCCGCAAAACCTGTTGGAGTACCTCCTTCCGTGAGCAGTTTTCTCCATAATTCAACAGCATCCTTGTTTTCAACTATTATTTCAAAGCCGTCCTCGCCTGTATAGCCTGTGCGCGCGATTAGCATGGAGTCAATCCTTTTTATGCTGAACCTTGAGGGCTGGTCCTCTTTTTTTATTCCCATAGAATGCATTAAACCGGTTGAATTAGGCCCTTGCACCGCTATCATGGCTAATTCTCCCGATTTGTCCTCAATTATCACGTCATGGCCGTTTTTCATGCCGGATAATCGGGCTAAATCCTGTTCTATTCTTGAGGCATTGACTATAAGGAGGTACTTATCGCCCGGCCTGTAGATAATCAGGTCGTCTATTATGCCGCCCTGTTCATTTACCAGGAGCGAGTACATGGCTTTGTCCCGTTCCAGCCTTGATAAATCCTGCGGTACAAGGTTTTGCAGGAACGCCAGGGCGTCTTTTCCCGAGACAAAGACCTGCCCCATGTGCG
>JANQGS010000193.1 GCA_028277195.1 Candidatus Gastranaerophilales bacterium | reverse complement strand
CAAAAAAATTTTTACCATTACAGGCAACTTTTAGAGAAACTCTGTTTTTATATAAATAGCGCGTAAATTCCCAAAGGGAAGGAAGAAAAGGAAGCTAATGCATAACCAGGGGTTAAATACGTCTCAATACCGGTATTATCCGCAGGCATACACCGTACCGACACAAAACGGTAAGCAGGGTGCGATTAATGTCTATATTAACGCGAATACACCCCAGCAGGCTTATCCTTATCCTTATTATTACCCTTATCCGTATTACCTGCCTCAATATCCTCAGAAACCACCCCAACAGGGCAGTAATACCGTTCTCGCCTCGCAGAACCTGAGCCAGGCCGCCCCACCGGCAGCACAGGCCCCGGAGAAAAAAGAGGCTGAACCTGAAAAGAAATTAACGCCGCTAACACCGGAAAGGTTAACGGGACTGCAAACAGCCCTTACGCAGGGAGATGAGAAAACAAGGGGAGAAGCCCTTGCCCGGGCCATAAACCTCCTGAACGAGGACAGGGAAAACAGGAAAAACGGCCCGCTCAGGGACATAATCAATATAGGGCTTCATCCTGACCAGCCAAGAGCTGTCCAGACATTAGCCGAAATAGCAGCGTCGGGCCTGAGGGATTATTCCTCTTTCGAACCGGGCCAGAGGCTTAATATAGTATCAGAAGAATCAGTCGGAGCATAAAAAATGGGCGCAATTACAACAACATTAGATTTTATAAGCAAAAACTCCATTGCAGCGGGAAAGTCAGTTTTAACCGGGGCTAAATGGACCTGGGACGGGACTAAATGGACTTTTAACGGGGCCAAGGAAGCCATGGGCAAGCCCTGGGTTCCCTGGGGAGTCGGTGGGACAATCGGCGCTGTTACCGTTTATAATATCCTGAATAACGGCCTTGACCGGGGCAGGCAAAGCGCTAATGAGGAAATGGCAAAAGGTTATACTGACCTGTTCAGGAAATCAATGTCCTCGCCGCGGGAAAGCAACCTGCTCGAAAGCGCAAAATCAGGCGCAACAAGAATGCTTTTTGGTAATGATATTTATCCAACGTTTGTAAGAATTAAAAACGGGATAGGCGGCGTAATCTCGGAAACTTTTGACAACTGGCTTAATATCGCCGCGATAGCAGGTATTTTTGTACCGTTGGCCGCAAATATTCAAAACGTAACTAAAAATTCCTTTGAAGAAAAATTTGTCAATCTTATGAAGCATCCATTCTTCTCAAAAACCTTGCCTGTGATAAGCGCGGCATATCTGTTGATTATGTCTGCAAAGACTTTAGCGGTAGATGTTTTAGGATTTGGCAAAAAAACTGATTAATATTTCTTAATAAAACGGAGAAAAAGAGCAATTTTTTATAATGTTTTTACTTTAAAGAAATGGTTAAGAAAAAAGTAAGTAATTTAGAAGCCAATAAAAGGGGAAGAAAATGAATCCGAACTATGTAAGTCCAGAAATACAAGCGAACTATCCGACGATGCCGTATCAGGGAGTACCGGCACAGCAATTCGGGTACCCGTCACCTTATTACCAGCCAATGCAGCCAAAAACGCAGAATAATGCTGTTAATATAGAAATTATCGGTCCTACAGCCAGTTCAAACCCCAATGGCACAATGCCGGTATATCCAGGCATGACCCAGGTAATGCAGCCGCCAATGATGATGCCGCCAATGGTACCTCCGCCGCTGCCAATGCCTCCGGTAATGATGCCGCCAATGGTGCCGCCGCCGTTGCCAATGCCTCCGGTAATGCCGCCACCGCCACAGGCACAAACACCGCCGGTGATGATGCCGCCGATGGCACCGCCTCCACCTCCGCCACCGGTAATGATGCCGCCAATGGCACCGCCGCCCCAACAACCGCCGGTAATGCCGCCGGTACAGACTCCCCCTTCAGACGGCAAGGCAATACTCCTTAACGCAATTAATGTGATAGCGCCCGCACAGGGCGAAAGACAACCTACTCTCGATGAGCAGGCTGAAGCCCTTCGGACAATCAGCGGTATTATAAGCGGAATAGGCGCTATGGACTCTACTTCCCAGCAGCAGGCAAACGAAATGTTACTGTCGGAAGACGGGGAAACCTTTAAAGGCCTGGCTGCCATAGCATCAAGCGATACCTCCATGCTCTCCGGCCCGGAAAAACAAAGGGCTGATGAAGTCAGGGTTATGAGCTTATTAACCCTTGCAACCCTTCAAAAATACTTCAGGCAGGAATTTGACCGGGAACTCCAAAGCAAAGACATAAAAGGATTGCCTCCTATGCCGCTGTCTGAACTGCCGGGAATACAAACAATTGAGCAAATAATGAACCCTGACATAGAGAAAAACCCTGAGGTAAGGGAAGCCGGCATAGTTGCGGTTATGGGACTTGCCGACCCTGAAAATCAGAATGATATAGAATACCTGGCAAATGTACTCGAGACTACCGCAGAAACAGAACCTGACGATAATGTGAGGAAAACCGCCATGGACGCACTGGGAGCAGTTCAGGCTGAAACCCGGGTAGCATAATAACCTGATATTTAATCTATTATATATAGATTTATTCCGGAAAGTACCCTATATACGGAAGATTTCTGTAATATCCCCTGTAATCCATGCCATAACCCACAACAAACTTGTCACCCACCTCAAATCCTTTAAAATCTATCTGTACATCTTCTTTTCTGGCGCAAGTCTTGTCAAGGAGGGTTATAAACCTTATTTTTTCTGCTTTATGCTGCAATTTTATGTAATCTATTATAAATTTTGCTGTCAGCCCGCTGTCAACTATATCCTCGACAATTAGCACATTCCTTCCCTCAAGCACCGGAAGGGTCAAGTCAACAGGTTTTACATTCCCGCTTGATTTTGTGCCTTCTCCATAACTGGTTAGCCTTACAAATTCAAGCTGTACAGGCATATTAAGCCTTTTAACCAAATCAGAGGCAAAAAGGATAGACCCGGCCAGCACAGCAACCACAACAACTTCTTCATCTCCAAAAACCTCATTCACCTTTTGGGCAAGCTCTGAAACGCGCTGTTTAATGGTTTCTTCCGAAAAAAGTTCAATTAAACCTGATTTCATAGCAATTAATTATAAGATGAGCAGTTTATTTTGACAAATTTTAAAAAAACTTACTTATTTCCTTAATTCAAATTATTTAAAAGGTATGAAATAACAAGGATTTGCGGAACTGTCACAACAGGCAGGAAAAACGCTATTTTCCAGGATTTTGTAGTCTCCTTCAACGCCATAATCTCGGTATAATCAGTTGAAGCCCCTGCCATGAGGAACAAAAAAGCATTCCCCGGGGCTGCTGCCCTTGAAAACAGGTCATAAGCTATTGGCACACTGCCTTCCGAGCATACCTCTATAATGGTTGCGGCTAACAGCGTCAGGACCAGCCCTGCCAGTGTCGGGCCAAAGTACGCGGCAAATATATCAGTCGGCACAAATGTCCTTATAAGTGCCGCCGCGATTACCCCCAGGAATATCCACCGCAATATTATTTCGCTTTCCCTAAAGGCATTGATAACTAACTTAGCGGAAATTCTCCCGGTTAATTTTTGGCCCTTAAGCTCATCACTTTCAATATACCGGTTAGGATTATCAGCCAGAATCCCCCTGGAAACCAGGAATTCAGCGATTAAGCCTGAAATAACCGCGATTAGCATTGATAAAACTATGTATAGGATTGTCCATTTCCAGCCAATAAGAGCAATGAGAATAATGGTGAGCGACAGGGAGTTCCACGGGCTGGCCACAAGAAAGGCCACAACCTGCGATAACCTTGCGCCTCTCTCATAGAGCTTCATAGAAATCAGCAGAATACCGTGTGAGCACAAATCAAGCAATATTCCGGCTATAGTTGCCCTGAAAATACTCGATACATTCTTTTCCCTGCCCAGGATATTTATTATTACATCCCTTGGTATAATGCCCAGTATCCCGACAAAGAGCACTCCCAGCAAAAGTCCCCACCACATTTTGTTCACGAACTCATACACACTGTGGCTAAACATTTCCAGTTGGGGTATAAGTCCGAGTACAGGCGGTTTAAACATATATAAAACATACGCAAGCAGCGTTATGCTGAATGTTGACCAGAAAAAATAGTCGGTTTTACTTTTATTTTTGCAGCACTGAGGCATAATTAATGTCCTTACTACCCTACCTTGGCCATTCCGACCGAGCGGGCGGTTACATTCGGGGCAACCTCATTATACGACATAACGGATATTTGCGGGAAGGTCCTCTCTAACAACCTCCGCAGGGCAATCCTTATTTGTGAGCTGCAAAGAATTACCGGCTGGTTTCCGGTTGCTTTTATTGAATTTTCAATTTCCCTGTTAATATTATTTATCAATTCCCTTGTAAATGAGGGGTCAAGCGTTAAGTTCTGGCCATCCTGGCTTATCCCGGCAGCAATTACGTTTTCAATGTCAGGAGAAATCGTTACGGCAAGCAACTCCCCGCTGTCGCTGAGGTTCTGCTTGCATATGCTGCGCGCAAGCGCAACCCTGCACTGCTCTGTCAGGAAATCAGGATTCCTGTTAATCTTGTGGTAAGTGCTTATTGTCTCCAGGATGGTCTGCAAGTCCCTTACAGAAACCTTTTCCCTGAGCAGGTTCTCCATAACCATATGCACCTCGGCAACAGAAAGGGAATTATCCTTAAAAGCATCTTCCACAAAGCCTTCTGATTGCTTTTTAAGGTTGTCAATCAACTGCTGCACGTCCGGTCGGGTTAGGATATCAGCCGCATTTTTCTTTATGACCTCGGTTAAGTGCGTTGATATGACAGCAGAAGGGCTTACCACCGTATAGCCCGATGATTCGGCAAATTCCTTGTCTTTTTCCAGTATCCACAGGGCAGGCAACCCAAAAGCAGGCTCAACAGCCTTTATCCCCTCAAGGTTAGGTACGTCCTGCGCTCCCGAATTCATTGCAAGATGACGGTCCGCATAGACCTCACCGGTTTCAACAGGTACACCGCGCAGTTTTACCTGGTATAAATTAGGGCCAAGCTGGAGGTTATCCCTTACCCTGATTGACGGCAGCACTATGCCCAAATCCATTGCCACCTGGCGGCGTATCTGGGAAATCCTCTCAAGCAGGTCACCCCCCTGGTCAACTTCCAGAAGCGGCACGAGCCTGTATCCTATCTCAATTTCAATGGCCTCTACGCTTAAAAGTTCCATTACGCTCTCTTTAGAGGCTTTTTTCCTTGTTTTTTTTGTCTTTTTGACCTCTGCATCCGCCAGTTTCTGCTCTTCCTCAATTTTTTTCTGCTTTTCCTGGTGTTTTACAATCCCGACAAACCCGAGCAATATACCGATTGTTAAAAACGGCATTGTCGGAAGCCCCGGGACAATGCCCAGAACACCCAGCAGGCCGGCCACAACCAGTAGCACCCTGGGGTCGCTGAACATTTCCTCTTCAATGTCAGTGCTGAGTCCCCTGTCCTTTCCTCCTGCCCTTGTGACAATAAGACCGGTTGATGTGGAAATAATAAGCGCCGGGAGCTGGGAGATAAGACCGTCACCTACCGTGAGGATTGTATACGTCTTTGCGGCGTCTACAAAAGACATTTTAAGCTGCACCAGCCCTATTATAAAACCGCCCACAATGTTTATAACCGTAATGATTATTCCGGCAACCGCGTCTCCCTTTACGAATTTGCTTGCACCGTCCATTGTCCCGTAAAAATCCGCTTCCCTTTCAATATTTCTTCTTCTTTGCTTTGCCTCATCCTCGTTTATAAGCCCCGCGTTTAAATCAGCGTCTATGCTGAGCTGCTTGCCCGGCATTGAATCCAGTGTAAACCTCGCGGCAACCTCCGCTACCCTTCCCGCACCGTTTGTAATAACCATATAGTTAATTATTACTAGTATTATAAAGATTATAATACCTACCACGTAGTTCCCCCCTACAACAAAGTTCCCGAAAGCCGTTATAACCTCACCCGCATCGGCCTGTAAAAGGATTAACCTTGTTGTGCTTACGTTCAGCCCCAGCCTGAACAGCGTCGCAACAAGGAGTATGGTCGGGAATGAGGAATACTGGAGGGGCTCGGTGGTATAAAGGCACACAAGCATTATAATTACCGCGAGGGAAATATTGCAGGTAAGCAAAATATCCAGCACAACCGTGGGCAGAGGGATAAGCATCATTGCTATAATGACTACAAGCCCTACTGCCAGGGCTATATCGTTATTTTTGAATAATTCGCCTAACTTTAACTTACCCGGCATGCTCTTTTCCTGTCCTGATAGGTTTATAATGAAACGAGTTTATTTTTAGGAAAACCGGCAAAGCCGGATTTTCCTAAAAAACGCTCTCTGCTTACGCATTGTGCTTTCGAAAAAAATTTCTATTTCCGGATTTCTTTTTTAGAGCACAATAATTCTATTATATTCCTCATTTATCTTTTAATAAAGATTTATTTAGAGGATAGGAAAAGAGCAAGAAGCAGTTTGATTAAAATCCTGTAATTATTTCATCATCCAGCGTTACACCCTCAAGCGACCAGCCTGTTATCTTCTTGCCGCCCCATGCACCGCCGCCCGGCAGGTTAACGCCTTTCCATTTTGCGCCCGTTAAATTAGTTCCGTTCCATCCGCTGTCCGTTAAATTCCCGGAAGTCCAGTCCCCGGTTAAGTTCCCGGAAGCCCAATCCCCGGTTAAAGGTGTGCCTGAGGGGTTAACTTTATCGTCTACCAGCACAAGGATATCATCTTTTGTATCAAGAAGAGGCCCGTTAATATCTGTGGATTCACTGCCCGTAATGTAGAAATAATTACCCCGAACTGCTATTGAATGGCCAATATCACTGCCCGCGCCGCCGTAATGCACCTGCTTAACCGCGTTACCGTTGCTCTCATTTATACGCAGCATAAACACATCATCCCCTCCCGAGGACTTACTCATTTCACCGCCTGTTACGTAAACATACCCGTCACCTGGCGCTGCAATTGATTTACCTATGTCTTCCCCGGTTCCGCCGTAGTGTTTTTTCCATATTATATTACCGCTGCCCCTGTTTAATTTCATTACAAATACGTCAAAGTCACCTGAGGTTTTACTATTTTGTTTTCCTGTAACATAAAGATGCCCGCTCGGAGCTAATACGATTGAATGGCCTATGTCGGCCTTACTGCCGCCGTAATATTTTTTAAACATTACCTTGCCGTCTCTATCACGCAATTTCATTACAAATACATCATTCTTATTTCCGGTGCCCCTGTCTGTCTTGCCTGTTATATAGAGACAACTATCCCAACCCTTTGTAATTGAATAACCAACATCAGAATCCGGTCCGCCGTAGCGTTTTTTCCATGCGACATTTCCTTCCCGTTCACCCACTTTCATTACAAATGCATCATCCGGTCCAGAAGCCTGGCTGCCGGAGACCCCCGTAACGTAGACATATTCATTTCCGGGCGCTGATATTGAGCGGGCATAGTCACTATTGTTATCACCATAATTTTTTCTCCAGTCAGTCCTGCCCTTGCTTGAATTGACCCTGAGTATGAATACACCGCCGGCGCTTGAGGTTTCACTGTTTTCACGTCCCGCGATATAAACATGCCCGCCCGGGGTCGCTGCTATTGCATAGCCAATATCTTTCTTATCCCCGCCATAATATCTTTTCCATTCTACCACGCCGTCAGTTTCCCTGAGCTTCATTGCGTATATATCGAAATTAGCGACGCTGTCACTGTCTTGTTGACCTGTTACATAAATATATCCGTCCCCGGGCAATGATATTGAATAGCCATTATCATTCTCATCCCCGCCATATTCGTATCTCCACGGAGAGGTCGGCGCTGTAGTTGCACCCCAGTTAATAAACTCGTCATTAAGATTTATGCCTTCCAGTACCCAGCCGGTATCATCGTCGGCTATATCCACACCGGCCCACAGGGAACCTGTCAGGTCAGCACCTTCCCAGCCGGCGCCGACGGGATTTTTAACGTTAATGCTGAAATCCGTACCGTTCCATTCCGGTGTATCAGGCAAATTAACACCATTTGTAATCCACTCGGTTAAATCGCTTCCCTGGGCCGGGGCATCCTTGTTCTCGGCTATTATAAACATATCCCTGCCTGTATCCAGGCCCACGTTGGTGTCAGTTTCTTCATATCCTGTTAAATATACATAATCACCTGAAATCGCAACTGAAGAGCCGGCTTCATTGTTATCTCCGCCATAACGTTTTTTCCAGGCTATACTACCGTTTTTACTGTTAATTTTCACCAGGAATATATTAATCGTCTCCTTGACTAAGTTCTGTATATAGCCCGTTAAATAAACATACCCGTCGCCGGGAGCTGCTATTGAGTATATAATATCAGTAAGAGTACTGCCGTAACGTTTTTTCCAGGTACTGTTCCCTGTAGCAGCATCAATTTTAAATAAGTATGTATCCTGACCGCCTGTTGTAATGGTGCTTTGATAGCCTGTTGCATAAACATATCCGTCACCGTTTGCAGCGATTGAAAATCCGCGATTCCAACCAGTGGAGTTGGCGTAAATCTTTTTCCAGCTTATATTTCCGTTTTTGGTGCTAATTCGCATTATGATTATATCAGGCCGGTCATAAACTGTAGGCTGTTCATCACCTATTAAATAAATAAACCCGTCACCCGGAACTGTTATTGAGCGTAAGTAATCATAACCCGAAGTGCCGTATTGTTTTCTCCAGGTATTGTTATTACCGTCACACAGTCCGTTACCGGCATTAACCCGCATTACGAACATGTCAGCACCGCCAAATGTACTGGAATAGGTATAGCCCGTTAAATAAACATACCCGTCCCCCGGAACTGCCATTGAGTATAAAACCTCACTGGCATTACCGCCGTAGGTTTTGCTCCAGTCCACGGCGCCATTGGATTCATCAAGCCTCAATACAAACATATCATAGCCGCCGGACCCTAAACTATTTTGATAACCTGCCACATAGACATACCCGTCTCCCGGCACAGCAATAGGGAACGCTTCATCAATTTTGTCCCCTCCATAGCGTTTTTTCCAGTCCACCACGCCGTCAGCTTCCCTGACCCTCATCACAAATACGTCCACAGCCCCTTTAGAGGGATATAGTGTACGACCCGTTATGTAAATATAGCCGTCCCCGGGCGCTGCTATTGAGCGGCCCA
>JANQGS010000173.1 GCA_028277195.1 Candidatus Gastranaerophilales bacterium | reverse complement strand
AAAACAGTCTGGAGCGGCGCTACAACCGGAATTTACAAATTAGCGGCCAACGGTGACCCCGGGCCTCCGACCAATGAACCTGTGATAGATGTAAACTGCAATATGACAAGCCTGGCGTCCGCCGCAATATCAGGGTGCGGGTATGGCGCGGCCACACCGAACGTAACCGGTGATTGCACGGCGGGTTATAATAATGCGTATAACCAGAGCTGCAACCAGGTAAAAACAGCCTGGGACGCGGCCCCTACCGGAAACTTTGAACTTACTCATGGCGGCGCGGGCAGTCCCGCAACGGTATATTGCAATATGACAAGCCTGGCGACCGCCGCAATAACAGGCTGCGGGTATAATACAGACCTGGAAGGCGACATTCCCGCAAATGAATATGTGCCCGGTGATTGCACATACGGAAAAACAAATACCTATAACCAGACATGCGCTGAAATACTGGCAGCCTGGCCCGCAAGACCGGACGGATATTACTATAACCTGACTTCAAATGTAGCTGCCCCGCCTGACCCGGGCAGTTCAACCTGCTCGTCCGGCGGCGGCGGAGAGCCGCCTGACCCGGCATGCGGAGTTACAACAATAGGGTCAATTAAAGTAACAAACTGCAACATTGCAAAAGACCCCGTAGCTAATGGAACTAATCCCGCAGGAACAGAAAAATGCTGGTACGGCAAAGGAATTTCCTGCTACGCAGAACCATATGCAACCCACCCGTCCGGAGGGTGCGGCACTGACACGGGCGGAAGCAATTATGATAAATATTTATGTAACCATGCCGGCGCAATAGCGGCATGTCATGCCCTGAACGGAGTCAATCCCGAACAATACGGTGATGGATGCGATACAGGCGAATGCACCTACTTGTCAAAAGGCTGGAGATTACCGACCAACTCAGAGCTTGCCACTTTTTATCCTGCCGGAAGCAACCCGCTTGAACTTTGCGACCATAACAGCAACCGCTCACCTTATTGCACTTACTATGGCGGCTGTAGCGGTTCAGCCAACACTTTTTGCTACCCGTACGTCATATGGTCAGCAGAGGATACCGGGGGCAGCTTCTACGACTACTTCCTCAACAATGGAGTTTGGGGAAGCAACTCCCACGTCAGTACCTATGCCTTTTCAGTCCGGTGTGTCAGGAGTTTATAATTTATTTATTTCACCTTTGTTTTGAGCGTTCCCTATTTCCATCTCCTGTGGCGCCTGGTCGGGAACTGCTGCTTTATGTCCAGGCATAACCTTTTTATCCTGTTCGGGTAAGGATTTTGCAGGACATCAGCGTATATGGCGATGATATTAGCCATCTGGTCCTCATAGCCGTACATCCGGGCAAATTGTTCCCGGGCTTTTACGGACAGGTTATTGTATAAATCACGGTTTTGTTCAATTTCCCCGAGTTTCCGGGCATATTGCCCCGCGTCCTCCACAACAAAGCCCGCCCCGGCAATACACTCGACATGGCCGTTAAAACTATCTGAAATATGGGAAACAACGGGTTTTTCATAATACAGGGCTTCTGCAATAGCCGTGGAATTGAGTTCCCCGTCTTTTCGCCCGTGCGCGTAAACATTCAGCATACGTAAAAAGCTGTGTATTTTATTTACATCACCTGTATGCTCAAAAAAATGAATGTTTTTAATCCCTAATTCCCCTGCCTGCTTTTTGTAATTATCCCCGCCTCCCAGCAATACAAAGGCATTATCGGCGTTTTCAACTTCTTTATAGGCTTTTAAGGGTATATCGGAAAATATCGCGTTATCATCTCTCTGGTGAAAGCCGAATATAAACCTGTTTTCCAGCTTTAATTCCCGCCTGTAATCAATAAACTTAATATCCGGGATAATTATGGGGTGTGAAGCCATGACTGCCCTTGATTCATCGCCTCCCCGCTCAACCCATTTGTTCCTGCTGAATTCCGAGATATGCATTACCCTGGAAATATTATACTGGTTGTCAACCCCCGCAACGTAATGCATGGAATCAACCATAGGTATGTTCCTTATAGAGCAGAAAGGCTCCTCAAACAACCCGCACCTCCCGGTCTGAACCAGGTCAGCACCCTTAAATACGTTAAAAAAGTCGGTTTTATCAAGCCATATTTTACCCCTGTGCACTCTTGGCTTTGATGTTTTGAACTCAATTAAACTGACCCCGTTATCCTCAAGGTATTTAACCCTGCCTTTATCAGGCGGGTTATCATTGGGGTGTGCCCAGTAATAGTCTGCCCTGAATTCGTCTTTCGGGAGCCCGGCAGCTATTGTTTGCAAAAATTTTTCCGTGCCCCCAACGCTGAGACCCAGGTATTTTATGAATGCTATATGTTTTTTCTTTTCGTACGGCATTACATTTGTTTTCTTCTTGAGTTGATTATGTTTTTAAATTGCTCGTCATCCTTGTAAAGGTCAAAAATTTTATCCTCAAGAATCATTTCCCTTATCAGGGGATTAATTTGCATTGCAATGCTCAGTTCCCTGAAAGCCCTGTCTTTTTCGGACATTTTCAGGTAGGCGCAGGCCCGTTTGTATATTAAAACAGCGTCAACCGCATTTAATTTTAGCGCTATGTCAAAAATTTTCCTTGCTTTCTCGGGATTTCCCGACTCAAGGTAGAGGTCCCCGAGTTTATACTGAACGGAAACATCTGTGGGGTTCAGGTCAAATGCCCTTTTCAGGTAAGTAATTGCAACGTCTGTCTGCTCCATTTTCCTGAAGCATTCGGTCATAAATTCAAAAGTCTTGCTGTCATAGGGGTTTAACTCAAGGGCTTTTTGAAAGTATCGTATAGCCTCGGGTATCTGGCCCGTTGTGTAGTATATTGAGCCCATGTCAAAAAGGCAACTGGCATCGTCAGGGTTTATGTCCAGGACCTGCTGGAATGATTGAAGGGCTTCGGTGAATTTTTCCATGCTCGCATATGCAATTCCCTTGTTATAGTGGGCTAAAGCAAGGTTAGGCTCTTTTTCCAGGGCTTTGTTGTAATACTCGATTGCTTCGTTAAAGTCCTGCATGTCCATTAAGAAATTGGCGTAATTATAAAGTGTTTCATAATTATCACCGTCAATTGAAACTGCCCTTAAATAGTAGTCTTTTGCTGTTTTAAGCCGGTTTCTTGACGCTTCTATTTTTGCTATGTTAACCCAGCCCAAGGGTGCGAGCTCAGGGCATTCTATAATTTTTTCGTAAGCCTGTTTCGCCCTTTCAAGGTCGCCTATTTTCTTATACAGCTCGCCCAGGTCAATGTAGCTCAAATATGATTCCATATTCGACAAATTCGTTCTCCTCCGTCAGACTTCCAGGAGCACTTTTTGTATGGGCTTGCCCACGCATATATAGTCAAACCCGCGCTCCTGCATTCTTTGTGGGTCGTACTGGTTTCGCCCGTCAAATATTACGGGCTTTTTAAGCGATTTTTTTAATTTATCAAAGTCCGGGCGCCTGAACTCATTCCATTCAGTGGCGAGGATTAAGGCGTCAGCCCCTTCAATAGCATCATAGCTGTTAATCGCGTAAGAAATACGGTCTTTGATAATTCTTTTTGCCTCATCCATTGCCTTCGGGTCATAAGCCCTTATTTTAGCGCCCCTGGCCAGGAGTGATTCTATTATTGTTATGGCGGGGGCTTCCCTCATGTCATTTGTTCTCGGCTTAAATGCCAGGCCCCACAGGGCAAAGGTTTTTCCGTTTACGTCGTCGTTAAAATGCCTTAATATCTTATCTATAAAAAGGTTTCGCTGCATGTAGTTAATTTCATCGGCTGCTTTGAGCATGCTGCACGGGATATAATTATCCTGGGCAACCTTTATGAGGGCTTTTACGTCTTTTGGAAAGCATGAACCGCCATATCCCAGGCCCGGGAAAAGGAATTGGCTGCCGATTCTCTTGTCGGTGCTCATCCCTGTCCTTACCTGCTCAATATCAGCTCCTATTTTTTCACAAATATTTGCAAGCTCGTTAATAAAGGAAATTTTGGCGGCAAGGAATGAATTAGCCGCATATTTAGCCATTTCAGCGGATTTAACATCCATAATTATTATGGGGTTACCTGTCCTGAGAAACGGGCTATACACTTCCCGCATAATTTCCGTGGCCCTTTGCGAGTCCGAGCCTATAATTATCCTGTCAGGCTTTAGAAAATCATCGACCGCAGCCCCCTGTTTGAGGAATTCAGGATTTGACACCACGTCAAATTCACGGGACGTAATTGATTTTATGTGCTCCCTCACTTTTTCACCCGTACCAACAGGCACTGTGCTTTTATTTACAATAACTTTGTAGTCATCCATTGACCGAGCTATTGACCCGGCAACTTTATAAACGTATTGCAAATCGCATGAGCCGTCGTCTCCTTGCGGAGTGCCTACTGCTATAAAGCAAATGAGCGAGTTTTTAACCGCAGGTTCAAGGTCTGTGGAGAATAAAAGCCTGCCCTCCCTTGTATTTGAGGTAATTAACTCTTCCAGGCCCGGTTCATAAATAGGGACTTTGCCGTGGGTGAGCTCTTTAATTTTTTGTTCATTATTATCCACGCATATAACATTGTTTCCCATTTCCGCAAGGCAGGTGCCCGCCACAAGACCAACATACCCTGTACCTATTACGCATATTTTCATTGCTTGTCTCCCGCTTAGATATACTTAAGAATGACAATAAATAAGGAACAAAAAATTTTTCCGCCCATTGTCATTCCGGGCTTGACCCGGAATCTCAGTCTTTTGAGATTCTGAAACAAGTTCAGAATGAAGGAAAAATTTTTTATCATCTATTTATTATACTTAAAAAATTATAAATTTACACTTTTGCCTTCCTGAAGTTTTTTAAATCCCTTCTGGTTTCCTTCAAAATCCCTTCCCAGCTCATTGACAAAGTTTAATGCTTCCAGTTCCCTGGCTATAATATCCTTTAATGAGAATATTTCATCAATTGAAAGGTATGACATATCATTTATGTTATTTTCTGATTTCCAGAAATCCTTGAAAGTCCTGAGGGTTTTCTCTTCAAATCCCGGGAGGTCATTTATATAAGAGAGCCAGAGATGGAACTGATGCGCCAGGGTGTATATGTTTACGGGTTTATCGCTTAATGCGAACATTGCGGGTGTTTTAAATCCCTTTTGCAGTTTAATCGGTGAGGCAATATTAATTATAATTGTGAACAGGAAGGCTTTTAGCCCTTTCATCGGCGTTATAAACCCTTCTTTTTCCCCGAAAAAGAACAGGATTTTGCTCATGTATTTTGATTTTACTATTACCGTTCCTCTGGATTTTACGAAATCAAGAAGGATTTCAGGCTTATCAATCGCTCCTTTAATTACAGAGCGTGCTGTTTTATTGATTTCTTCCCTTATAAACTTCTGCTTACCTTCAATTGACAGGGAATCGTCTCCCGTAAGTATATTTTTTGTGCCTTTACGCACACTTTTTTTTACAATGCTCTCCAATTTTTCCGAAGGGGAGGGCTTTTTTCTGAAAAAACGCTTTAGCATAATATTTTAATCACCTTTCACATTGTTTTTACAGGCTGTTATAGAAGTTTGTCTCTTCGTCCGCATCGAGGTAACCGTTATTGTTGGAATCAAATGATAATATCGCGTCCATCCATTCAAAAACATCTATGCCGCCGTCACGGTTGGCGTCGAATCGCCTCCGGGCATTGGACGCCATGCTTGAGGCGTTTTCATAACCATAATAATCAAGCATTTCCTGATACTCGGAAGCCTGTATTTTTTGGTCATAATTTGTATCCCAGGATGAAACAAAACTTAACTGCTCTGAGTAGGCGTTATCAAGCTGGTATGAGTTTGAGATATCAGGACTGAAACCAAAATTGTACCCTCCCGGGGCTGCGGCTGCGAGTTCCTTGTAGTATGACATTAATTCATTGAACTCAAGCGCGCCTGAGGTATTTATATCTATATCAGCATAAAATTTTGTAAGCTCGAAAACGTCAATTGAGTTATTGCGGTCTAAATCAAACCTTGCCGACACAAGGCCGTCTGCCAGGTACTCGGGCAATCCCTCATCCCTGAGGTATACTTTATATTCCTCTGCGCTGATTTGCATATCATTATTTACATCCATGTAGTAGGCTTCAGAGATTGCATAATTGTATAAATCCAAGTACTGTGTGAGGTTGTCGCTGGTAACGCCGCCCAGGTCAACGTGTGAAACGCCGTTGTCAATAAAATTCATAAACTCG
>JANQGS010000155.1 GCA_028277195.1 Candidatus Gastranaerophilales bacterium | reverse complement strand
CTATATAGAAATTATTAAAGGGCGAAGCCCTTTAATCTCCTCCAGGGCGGGCGGGTGGGGATTTTGAATAAATTTACGGTTAATTAGCAACTCAGGTTAGTTTCAAAAATTGACAGGAATTTTTCAGGCTGTTATATTTAAATACACACTAAAAAAGGACTAAAGGGAAACCAGCAATGATAGCGATAGTTGAAACAGGCGGAAAACAATATAAGGTTGAAGAAGGCAAGTACGTTGATATTGAGCTACTTGAGGCAAAAGAGGGCGATGCTGTCAGCCTTGATAAAATAGTTATGATTGTGGACGGTAAAAATTCAAAAGTTGGTCAACCATACGTAAAAGGTGCTAAAATTGAAGGAAAGCTCATAAAAAACGATAAAGATAAAAAGGTTGTTGTATATAAAATGCGCCGCAAAAAAGGCTATCGCAGGAAAAATGGCCATAGACAACAATTTTCAAGATTAATGGTGGAAAACATAAATATATCAAAAGGTGGTGAATCCTAATGGCACATAAAAAAGGTGTAGGTTCAACAAAAAACGGACGCGACAGTGAATCCAAACGCCTTGGCGTCAAAAAATTCGGGGGACAGGCGGTAAATGCCGGTAATATCCTTGTTCGCCAGAGAGGAACAAAATTCCATCCCGGGAATAATGTAGGAATAGGCTCTGACAGCACTTTATTTGCCCTTATTGACGGCCTGGTAAAGTTTGAAAAACACAGAAGGACCAGAACACAGGTCAGTGTCTACGCTGTATAAACTCATAGAGGACACATATAATTGGATTATCAATTTGTTATTCTGGCATGCAGCCTGGCTGTACTATATCTTACCCTTATAGGCTTGTTCCTGATGTTAAGAAGTGAATTGTACAGCTTGAAAAACACGGTTAATGAATTAAAAAATGAGATTAGCATTAACCTCGATAAACTTGAAATGAAACGAAATAACGACATAAAAGACCTCAACCTGAGAATGGAAGCGGTTTATTCCAAACTCGACAACCTTTTATGGCGAATCTTGAATAAATCCTAGGTTTTATAGACTTTAATGCAAAAAATACTCATTATTGAAGACAATCCCGTAAACCTGAAGCTGATAAACGACATCCTAACCGCAAAAGGTTATACGATTTTGCAGGCAACTACAGGCATAGAGGGAATAGAAACTGCACAGGAGAATTGTACTGAAATCAGCCTTATTTTACTTGACCTTAAATTGCCTGATATGGAGGGGATAGAAGTAATAAAAAGCCTGAAGGCCGATAAAAATACCGTGGAAATTCCTGTTATAGTTGTTTCAGCACATGCCATGGAAAGTGATATAAAAGCGACAAAACAGGCCGGTTGCGCGGATTACATAACAAAGCCCATAAACATAAGGGATTTTTGGAACAAGGTGAACGCAACTATATAGTTTATATAGGTTTTGAGGAAGTTATAATCTCCTTTAAAATATCCTCTACCTCCTTTAACGTAATACATCTTACCAGCATAAAACGGTATTTTCCGGCGTTTTTGATATTTTTTACATAATAGGCGAAAAATTTTCTCATATGCCTTATGCCCGCCTCTTCTCCTCTGTATTCAACTTCTTTTTTGCAGTGTACAAAGGCTATCTCCAGCCTTTTTAAAATATCCGGAGGGGACTCAATTTTTCCATAGTCAATATAATTTTCAATCCTGGCAATAAGCCCGGGGTCACCCAGCACTCCCCTACCCGCCGCAATTCCGTCGCAGCCTGATATTTCCAGGCACTGCGCTGCTTTTTCAGGAGAATCAATATCACCATTGCCTATTACCGGGATATTTATTGCCTGTTTTATCCTGGCAATAGCTTCCCAGTCAGCATTGCCCGAATACATTTGCGAGCGTGTCCTTCCGTGTACAATAAGCGCGTCAGCACCGCTGTCCCGGGTCATTTTAGCGAATTTTAAATAATTGCCTGATTTTTTATCCTCCTCATTCCAGCCAAGCCTGCATTTAACCGTGACAGGTATTTTAACAGCGTTTTTAACGGCTTTTATAATAGAGGAAGCGAGCCTGAGGTCAGTCATTAACCTTGCCCCATCAAAATTTTTGACTATTTTAGGGGCTGGACACCCCATATTTATATCAATAAAAGTTGCTTTATCCTCAAGTTTTTTGGCTGCTTCTGCCATTACTTCAGGTATATGGCCTGAGATTTGGAAGGAAAGAGGAAATTCATTTTCCGTATAGTCTATAATACTTGTTTTTTTACTATATTTAAGGGCCTGTGAGCTCACCATTTCACTCATTAACAGGCAATTTTTACTCATACTCCTGACAAGCGAACGCAGTACAGTATCGGTAAAATCGGCCATTGGCGCTAAAATCGCCCGGGAAGAGAGTGTTACATTCCCGATTGTTAAATCTTTTAATGTTTTATGTTTTTCTGATTGCATGAGTTTTTTATTTTGTCTAGTATATTAAGAACTCCTTTCTATAATAAAATATAAAACAAATGAGGCAGACAAAACAGGATTTATAAAAGCTGTTTATGATAGTATCCTTGTATGGTAAGCCATAAGGATTGATAATGTTCGGCTACATATGGCTATTTTTTATAATCTCAGCAGTAATAATCGGCGGCGCTACCGGTAATATAGCAGCCGTAGGCCAGGCGGCTATTGATTCTGCCAGGCTTGCCGTTGAAATAGTTATTTCCTTAATAGGCATAATGGCGCTGTGGCTCGGCATAATGAAGCTGGCAGAGGCTTCAGGGCTTATTGAACTCATCGCGAAATTAATAAAGCCCATTACTAAAAAACTGTTCCCGGATGTACCGCCTGAACACCCGGCAATCGGGAATATTGCCATGAATGTTTCTGCAAATTCGCTGGGAGTAACCAATGCAGCTACTCCCATAGGCATAAAGGCAATGAAAGAGCTGCAATCCCTTAACAAAAACAAAAATACCGCCACAAACGCAATGTGTACCTTCCTGGCAATAAATACTGCGGGCGTGCAGCTTGTTCCTGCCTCCATAATAGCGGTTCTTGCGGCAGCAGGGGCTAAAAACCCCATGGTTATAATAGGCCCTACTATCCTTGCAACCGGTATAGCCCTGATTACGGCTATTATAGCGGTAAAATTACTGGAGAGGAGGTTCTGATGTTTTCTAAAACAGTAGAAACCCTTTCCGTATGGATAATTCCCCTTATGATAGCCCTTATACCCCTATGGGCACTGTATAAAAGAGTTCCGATATATGACACATTTATTAAAGGCGCAAAAGAAGGGGTAGGAGTCGGGCTTAGAATCATTCCCTACCTGGTTGCAATACTTATAGCCATAGGCATGTTCAGGGCCTCCGGGGCAATAGACCTTCTCGCTGAAGTGCTTGACCCTGTGCTGAGCCTGATAGGAATGCCTGTGGACGTATTGCCGCTTGCCATTATAAGACCGCTTTCAGGCAGCGGGGCACTGGGCATAACAAGCGAAATAGCAAGCCAGTACGGTGGTGATTCCTATATGGCAAGGCTCGCAGCGGTAATGACCGGCAGCTCGGAGACTACTTTATATGTTATAGCAGTGTACTTCGGGGCTGTTGGGGTTACAAAGGTCAGGCATGCGCTGGCAGCCGGGTTAATAGCGGACCTGGCCGCAACCCTGGCCGCGCTCTTTATCTCGCAAATGATGCTCCTGTGACCGCATATTAACTCATCAAGCAGGAATAACACCAGCCCTCGTGCCCGAAAATCTCCTTTAATCCCTCAATAGAAAGATAAGCAAGGCTATCAGCTTCTATAAAGTCCCTTATTCCCTCAATATCATCATATTTGTTGGCAATTAACTCCTTTTTGGTAGGAATATCAACCCCCCACTGGCATGTATTTACGATTTTAGGAGAAGCTGAGCGGAAGTGCACCTGCTTAGCCCCGGCATTCCTTAACATTCTTACCAGTTCCCTTGATGTAGTACCCCTGACTATGGAATCGTCAAGCACTACAACCCTTTTATCCTTTATAACATCAGTTATGGGGGTTAATTTACGCCTTACGCTGCTTTTTCTCATATACTGCTCGGGAAGAATGAACGTTCGCCCCACAAAACGGTTTCTCATCAGGCCCATTTGAAGCGGTATACCCGTCTGGTGCGAGTACCCGAGAGCCGGGGCAAACCCTGATTCCATCACAGGAACAACTATATCAGCATCAACAGGGTTTTCAATAGCGCATTTCTTCCCCAGCTCTACTCTTGACATATATACATTCCTGCCAAATACGTTTGAGTCAGGGCGAGCAAAATAAATATGCTCAAAAACACACTTCCTGCCGGGCATTTCAGGAGCAAACTTTTTTATCTCATGGCTGTTTCGGGTAATTTCCACTCCCTCACCGGGTTCTATATGATGCACAAGGCGCTTTTCGAGCATCTGGAAAGACGTATCCTCA
>JANQGS010000048.1 GCA_028277195.1 Candidatus Gastranaerophilales bacterium | reverse complement strand
CTCCCCATTTACAATAACTCCCAAGTTTTATACTTGAAATTATTATATCATATTATTTTATACTTTGCACACTAGGTTGTTACGCCAGGGCTATCGTGTAAATTATTGTAAATATTTTTTCAATTTATTATTAACATAATAGTTACTTTGTTTTTTCATGTTTTCATATAGTTTTAAAAACCACGGAGCAGAAAGAATATGTTAAACTTCCCGATACAAAATAATGTAAACCACTCACATATAATAAGGAATCATACCCCGAGAGTTAATGTTCGCCGGGACGGTGGCCTGGGTGGAGTGAATAAGGGCGGCCAGGTTGCCAAAAACAAAGAGGTGTCTTTTAAAGGAAATTTTTTAAAAGGATTTAAACGCGCTGTAGATGCATTATTTACAACCCCGTTAGATGAATTACCTGTGGAACAAGCAAGAAGAGCTGCAAGAGAGGCACAAAGAAAAGCAAGAAGAAAAGGTCAATATCATGACTCTACTCTTTTGAAAGAGGGGGGTTCTGGTAGCGATGATACTCATGGCGGTCCAATGTAAACTACAATAATAATTTTTCGTCAATTAAAGGCCCTATGTAACTGTATAGGGCCTTTAACCTCTCCCTGTCATTGATATACAGGTATCCTACCAGTGCCTCGAACGCTGTGCTGAGCCTGTGAGCGGACTGGTTGGCCCTTCTCGCGGCTGTTACTGGGAGATTGCGGGCCCTGCGGGCAATCTCCCTCTCCTCCTCAGTGAGAAACTCCCCTATAAACCCCAGCAACCAGGCATGAAACTCCGCATTGACTATGGATGATGTTGCCCTGTGAAGTTTTTGGGGATTTTCGGTGAGTAATACCGTCCTCTCCCTCGCAAATACCTCATATACCGCATCGCCTATATAGGCGTAAGTCCTTATTGTATACTCCACGTTGTTTTCCTGTCCTTATGGTCCTTAAGGGTTATGCCTATTTCAGCGAGTTTATCCCTTATGTTATCTGACATTGCCCAGTTTTTTCCTTCCCGCGCGTCCTGCCTGACTTCGATTATTATATCCATAAGCTGTGAAACCAACTCTTCCCCGGCTTTTTCCTCTTTTTTCAGGTCAAATCCCAAAGTTTCCGAAAGTTTAACGAGTAAAGTTGTGCAAAAAGCACTGCAAACAGGTAATTTTCCGCTTTTATGCTTTTGTGAGCAGCAGGAAACGTCAAACAACACGGAAAGCGCCCTCGGGGTATTAAAATCATCATCCATTGCCGTGATGAAATTTTTAAAATTCTTTATAAGGCTGTCCATAACTTCAGCAGGGATTTTTTCCTCCAGCTCCTGCATTTCATCAATTTTATGAAAGGGGATTTGACCGGTTTTTGCTATTTCTTCAAATATAGACCTCAAAAGGCGCTCGGCTTCCCGTAATTCTTCCTCGCCGAGCACTGCCTTCACGTCCTCATAAGCGTTTTTCAACCTCTGTACGCCGTTTTTAGCAGCTTTTAGAGCCTCATCGCTAAATTCCACAGGCATCCTGTAATGGTTTGTCAATATAAAAAGCCTTATGGTATTAGCATCATATTTATCCAGGATATCCTGTATTGTTATATAATTTCCGAGCGATTTGGACATTTTTTCTTCGTTTATCCTTACAAAGCCGTTGTGCATCCAGAATTTAACGAAATCTTTTCCAAAAGCCGCCTCTGACTGGGCCTTTTCATTTTCATGGTGCGGGAAAATAAGGTCATATCCCCCTGCGTGAATGTCGATTGTTTCCCCGAGGTATTTTTTAACCATTG
>JANQGS010000005.1 GCA_028277195.1 Candidatus Gastranaerophilales bacterium | reverse complement strand
AAGTTAATTTTGTCCGGTGTCACCCCGGGCTTGACCCGGGGTCTCATGAGATTCTGAATCAAGTTCAGAATGACAAAATTAACTTAACTATGTACTACTCAGAACAACATAAAATATATATCTATTATTTTTTCCTTAAAAGTAACCCTAAAAATATTGTAGTAATTACTGCTTTCAACGAATAAAAAGGTGACTTAAATGAAGAAAAAAGAAATTAAAAAAGTAAAAATTGAATCTGCTGAAGATGCTCAACTACCCGAAATTGTTGAAGATGAATTTGGTAATTTACTTGATATTGAGCAAATGACAGAGCAGGCAGAAAAAGAAATTGAAGAAAAAAAATCCATAAGTGTACACATCAGATGGCCTAAAACAGAAATACAAAGGTGTAAAAAAATCGCAGAAAAAAAAGGATTGCCATACCAGACTTATATCAAGTCAGTGCTTAAGCAGGCCATGGACAAGGAAGAAGCTGCATAAGTTCCCCTGTCCCTATTGTTCCAGCTTAAATAACATCTTGTAAAGGCTGCTCTCCACGTAAAGCCACATATCATAATACTCACCATCCTCCGTCAACCTGAAGTCCGCTTTTGCCCTGGGCGGGGGAAGAGGCTTCCTGTGCTCAAGCAGCTTTTTAAACGGCCATTTTACTATGTCCTTAACGGTTACAAAAGGCTGGACATACCACTTATGCTTTTTTTTTGGCGGTTTTGGGAACATTAATTCCGGGTTTACCCATGATTTCTGGTAAACAGGGACAGCTCCCCTTACCACGCCGTTCTGCTTAAAAATAGCAAACCTGTACCCGTCCTCTTTTTCCGGCTTTACAAGGTAATATCCCGGGGGCAGGACAATATTTTTATTCCTTAATTTAACCGGGAGCCTTACCAGCACGTAAGGAGAAATGATATAGTCCTCATAATCCTCTGACTCCTCTTCATCAAGACCTGTTTCATACATATAATCAAGCACGGGAGTGTCTTCATATAAGCGCTCATAGTCTAATTCCCCGTAAGACGGGGCTATAAAAAAAAATAGCGTAATTATTGCGAGAAATTTTTTCATTCAGCATCCTGGTTTAAATCTAAAATTTTAGCCAGGGCTCTTGTATCGCCCTTAAGTTTAAAGTATTCGGCAAATTTTGGTGAGGTTTTCAGGATAAAGGACCTTCCGTTTTTGTCTTTTTTACGGGTAATCAGCCCTTTTTCAAGCAGTTCTCCCACGTGCTCATAAGTCGTTGCCCCGCGCAATTCCTTTAGCAGGGTCTGCCTGATGGGTTCTTTCAGTGCAATTATTGTTAATGTCTTTAATACAGGAGGTTTTAGCTCAACCGGAACGATTTTTTCCACTATATCCCTGTAATCTTCCCTTACCTGGAGGATATAACCGTTCTCGTCGTCTATTTCAAGAGCGCCCTCACGGGCGGAGTAGTCCATTATCAATTCGAGCAGTTCACCTTCAACATCAACGGGGTCCTGTTTAAGGATTTCTGCTATTTCCTCGACTGTTGCGGCTTTTCCTATAACGAAAAGCACCGCTTCTATTCTGGATTTCAGGGTCATTGTCCTGCTTTTGTTTTTTTATTATAAACTTAATTTTAATGCTCCACTTCCGGAATGGCAAGAAAAACTTGTTATCCTCACCGCCCGCAGCGGTTGCTTATAAATACCCTTTCATTATATGAATAATCTGCTGGGCCCTTCTGTAAAGAGTGTGGCTTTGTTCGACTTTTTTCTTTCCGTTCCCGGCAATTTCTCGCCTTAAGCCAGGATTTTCCAGGTATAACCGGATTTTTTCGGTTAAGTCCCCTAAATCCCTGTAAAACACAAAATCCCGGTTTTCCTCAAAATACTCTGCGGTATCCCCGACAGGGTCGGTAAGCAAAAAAGCACCCGTTGCAAGCGCCTCCAGTACCCTTGAATTCATGCTTGAAGGGCCCTGCTCCATTGTTATATTTAAAACCATATCGCAGTTATGATACGCGGCTGCCAGCTCCTTTTCCCCTTGCAAAAAGCCTTTGTGGCATTTTTTGTACTCCCCGGTTTCCGTTTCATTAAGAAACCCTTTTTCGAGCATGTTCTCAACACTCCTGTCAAAATGCGGTTTATAGCAATAAATACTTAAAAGCCCGGGGAAGCTCCTTGCCACATGGGCAATTATGCTCTCCCTCCTGTCGGTGAGGGGCCTTCCCGCAAATAATATTGAGGATTTCCCGATTTTTACCCCGGTGTCAGGCTCTTTATACACCTCAAAATCAATGCCGGTGGGCAAATAATAGACATCATTCCTGAAGTCACTTAAAAACGCTTTATCCCAGCACAACACAATACCGTCAGTGCAGGCCAGTTTATTATATAACGTTAAATCCCCCGCATGAGCAAATGAGGAGTTGGGGTCATCAATGAAAAAATGCACTATGGGCACATTAAGATTTTTTATTATGCTCTTTGAATCGTCCCTTATAAGGTGCGCATAGTCAAGCCCGAGAACAAAATCCGGGTTAAAATCCCTGATTTTTGCCTCATCAAGTTCCCGCACATCCGTCATCAGGGTTTTATGTCCCTGTTTATCAAATCCCCTGGCAATGCCCCTTATTAAAAGGTCACCGATTATGCTTATAGGGTTAATTATGAAGATTTTGTATGATTTCAACCGCTTCCTCCACGCTCACCGGTATTTTAACATCCATGCCCCTTTGCTTTAACCTGTTAAACAATTTTACCATAACAGGCTCTTCCAGGTTGAATTTTTGGAGCTCTTCGGGGTTGGAAAAAATTTCTCCGGGCGTGCCTTTTTTTGAGAGACTATCAACTGCTGAGATTAAGTACACTGTATCGGCAAATTCTGGCACCAGCTCAACATTATGCAGGGAAATTATTATGCTTATCCGTTTTTGCCTTGAATACTCATTAATAAAGTTTATATATGCCTTCTCGCTCTTTATGTCAAGCCCTGCAAACGGTTCGTCCAGCACAAGCAGCTCCGGCTGCATAACCAGCGCGCCAGCCAGGGCTACCTTTCGCTTTTCACCGCCAGAGAGGTAATGTATAATTTTATTTTTTAAATGAGCAATGCCCAGCTCATCAATGATTTTTTCCGCCATTAGTTTTGCTTCCCGCCCTGAATAACCGTAATTCAAAGGCGAAAACATCACATCCTCAATAACAGAAGGGCCTATTAACTGTTCTTCAACGTTTTGGAGGATTACTCCCACTTTTTTCCTGATTTTGCGGTACTCTTTTGCAGGGTCAACTCCAAACACCCTTACCAGGCCGTTTGATGGTGTTAAAAGGCCTATTATGTGCTTTAAAAGGGTGGTTTTTCCCGAACCGCTCGGGCCAAGCACCGCAACCCGCTCCCCCCGGCTCACCACCAGCTCAATCCCGCATATCTCCAACTTTGTTTTATCGGGATATACGTGCTCCAGGCAGTTTATTTCAATAATTTTTTCCATAATACTTATTCCATAGTACTATTTAAACACTTTTCCGCATACCTGTCTGTGTCGAATTTTGATTTTAGCCCGTTATAGCTCATATACCTGATTTTCCCGAAAACCGGCCTTCCGGGCCAGGCCCTGTCGTGAACTCCCCCTATACTCCAGGCAATTCCCGTATAACCGTTCGGGTCCCTGCCGTCAAGCTCATACCTGTCATTAAGGTAAATAGCTGTTTTCTGTGCTTCCTCAGGTGTTTCTGACCATTCGAGTATCTTTTTTGCCCAGTACATACGCATATAACCGTGCATTTTTCCCCTGTTGACCATTTCCAGCTGGGCCGCGTTCCATAAATCATCGTGAGTCCGCCCATTTTCAAATTCTTCCGGGGTGTAGATACGTGGCCTTAAGTCCTGCCTGTGTTCATTCAGGCTCTTTCGCGCCCAGTCGGGAAACCCGGCAAAACTGTCATAATCAGGGTTGTTATAACAAAAATTATCCGATAATTCCCGCCGCACAATTAATTCCTCCAGAAAAGCCTTTATTGAATCCCCACTGCCCGCCCCGGAAACCTCAAGAGCCACCCGCTGAGCTGAAATTTGCCCGAAATGCAGGTAGGGTGAAAGATTGGACTGGTAATCCAGTGCGGGGTTGTTTCTTAATTCCGCGTAACCGGGGAGTTTTTCCTCAATAAAAGTTTTGAGCATTAACCGGGCGTTTTCCTCCCCGGGTTTTATCCATTCAACCGGTTTAACCGATTTATCACACGCCAGGCCGTCCAGGACACTGTCCGGCTCAAAATCGGCCCGTGCTACTTTTCTCTTATAGGGATGAGGGGACAATTCAGGAAAGTCGTCCATAAATTCATCCAGCAGCCTGTTTATTTTTGGCCTGAATGTATATGCAGCCCATTCCTGCTTGTCTGAAGCATACCGGCAGGGGACGATATTATGCGCGTCAACTTCATAAAAAGGTATTTCGGTATTTTCCTGAACGGATTTTTTCCATTCCCTCTTGATTTTTAGAGGGTCAAAGTCTGTTACAACCGCAGAAACGGCATTTTTTGAAATAAATTCAGGAATTTCCCTTTCAGGGCTGCCTGTTAAGAGCCGGAATTCAATATTTTTGCCCTCCAGTTCTTTTTGTACGGATTTTAATCCTTTAATCATAAAGCTGTACTGCCTCAGGGTTGCGCCTAAAAACCCCGGCACGAGGCAAAAAATGACTGTCAGGGGGGATTCCAGCTCAATAGCCAGCTTTTGCGCATATAAAAACGCCCAGTTGTCATTGGCCCGCTGGTCCCTGCTCATCCAGTACACAACAGGGCCTTTAGCCAGCTTGCCCTGTTTCAGGATTGTCAGTCTTTCGGTTTTCATGTTTTTGACTATATAAATATAGTAATAATTTTACAACCCTTGATTTGATAATAAATTCGCATTGACAAGTAAAATTTTTTTGCGAATAATAGCCTGAACTGTTACGAACTGTTGCCAAGATTAACTTATGTTAAGATTTATTGATGCCGGATAATCAAATTATAAAAAACGCAAAATTTAAAAAAATCCTTAAAATCCTTGAAAATAAGGGGTCAATCTATCTTACGGGCTTAGCAGGGGCAGCGAGGAGCTTTTTTGTTTCCCGGCTTATTAAAGAGTTAAAAAAACCGGTCCTGCTCATAACTCCCGATATT
>JANQGS010000003.1 GCA_028277195.1 Candidatus Gastranaerophilales bacterium | reverse complement strand
CTTCAACCCCGTCAGCCGGATTGAGCATTTTTACCGCACTTTTATTCTCACTGCCCGAGCCTTTTAACGTAACCGTAATTTTTATGGTATTACCCGGCGCTATCCTTGTATGGATAACGGCGGGTGTGTTGGTTTCAGTATTTTTTCTTGTGAACAGGGGGTCATCTACTATTGATTTTCTCAGAAAACCCTCTTTATAGCCTTTTTCAACTCCCCTGTTTATTGCGGTGTCCAGGTTTTCGCCTTCTATGAGTATGTCCCGGCCAATATCAACAAAGACCACTGTTATACCGGTATCCTGGCATATCGGTCTTTTTGTTTTATGTGCCAGGTGGGCGTTTAGGAGGATTTCCCCGCAATCAAAATTTTGCAGGGCCTGATAAATTTCTTTCGGCAGAAAGCACGCTGCTTTTTGGCATAAATAGCTTACTGCATCGGTTATAATTGAGGATTTGATTTTCGTTGTATTATTCATTAATTTATTTTATGCTTAAAATTCAAATTGCTGATAGAAAAAATTATATTATAGAGAAATTACAGGATAAAATAAAGCCGAATTTTGTAATTTTATCCAGACGGCTTCTTAGTATTACTTTTTTTAGTGGATGATACGAGGCTGGTAAGAGGTTATTATTTTTATGTATAAGTATGGGGTTGGCGGTTTGTTTTTGGAATTTACAGGCATAATAGGCATTTTAACCGGATTTCTGGTAATATTTGGGACGTTATCGCTTGAAGGGGGAAACATTGCATCGATTATCCAGCCAAAAGCCGCCTTAATCGTGCTGGGAGGCACGCTGGCCGCCGGCATGGTGAATTATCCCGCAAGTGTGCTGGTAAATGCTGCCCGGGAAATAAAAAACGTTTTCCTGGATGAAAGCCCTGATTTTAGCGGTGCTGTTGAAAATATATGCGAACTCGCAAATATCGTAAGGCAGGAAGGCACACTCGTCATACAGAGCCTGCTGCCTGCGGTTAATGACCCTTTCTTGAGGAGCGGGTTGCAGGTATCGGTTGATATAAATGAAAGAACCCGCCTTGAGGAAATTTTTGACGCGCATATTAAAATGGAAGAGGACAAAGGGCTTGTCATACCGGTATTTTTCGAGTCACTCGGGGGGTATGCCCCGACATTCGGCATTATAGGGGCTGTTATCGGGCTTATTCAGGTCATGGGAAGTATAGAGAGCCCTTCAGAGCTGGGGGCGGGCATTTCAACCGCATTTGTAGCTACCCTGTACGGGGTCGGGGCGGCCAATCTTATTTTCCTGCCCGTTGCAGGCAGGCTTAGATATAAATTGCGGGAAAAACTCCTCTATAAAAAAATCGTTACACAGGGCATATTATGTGTGCACAAAGGGGAAAACCCCTCTATCATAAGGGAAAAATTGTTTAATTATGTATAGCAGGCTGCTGAATAATAATCCGTCATACACAAATCGCTGGATAGTCCCCTATGCGGACTTTATAACTATGCTGCTGGCGCTTTTTACGGTTATGTACGCCCTGTCGCAAATGAGTATTAATAACCTCAGGGAATTTTCAGACTCCCTGGAGAACGCTTTCAGCCTCCCGCCGGGACAAACCTTAGCACAGGCATTCAGCACAACGGAAATGAAGGTTAGCGTTAATGAAAAAAATGCCGTAAAGCAGGAAATAGCTGAATTTGACAGTATAAAAAGAATTGTTACGGAAAAGTTAAATAACCTCAAAGATGTTTCAATTACAAGAGAGTCAAGAGGTTTGCTCATCAGGTTAAGCAACGGGGTGCTCTTTGACACGGGGTCTGATATAATAAAGGGTGAATCAATCGCTTTACTTGACGGTATAGCCAGGGCCCTGAAAGATGCGCCAAATTCGGTAAGGATAGAAGGACATACTGATGATGTGCCCATAAACACGGAAAAATTCCCATCAAACTGGGAACTGTCAACCTCAAGAGCTACAAATATTGTCAGGTATTTCATAGAAAAACATAATTTCCGGCCCGCTAAACTCTCAGCCATAGGATACGGTGAGTATATGCCGGTTGCGGAGAATGATTCAGGCGAAGGTAAGGCCCTGAACAGAAGAGTTGATATAGTTATATTGAGTTCATCTTATAATACGGAGTAAAAAAATGGTAAAACCAAACCAGCCAAAAGGAATTAAACCAAAAGCCGAAGTCGAGGAAGTCCCGGAAACCGAAAGCTCAACAGGAGGCGCTCTTTCCGGCCAGAAACTCATAATTATTAACACGGTTATTACTGTTGTTATCTGTACCCTGTTCATTACCGGGAATTACATCATTGTAAACAGCGTTGTGGGCTCAAAACTGGGAAAAATGGGGGAAGTTTCCACCGCAGCGCATGGTGAAGAGGAAGGCGGCCATGAAGAAGCCCATGAAAAAGGTATAATACTTGATTTAGGGGAATTTATACTGAACCTCAGTGACCCGAGCGCCAAAAGATACCTTAAGGTTAACGTTGCGCTCGAATTGTCAAAAGCCCCGCATGACCCTGATTTGAGCGCACATGCCAAAAGCGGGGGACATGGCGGCGGGCATGGCGGGGGGCATGGCGGCGGCGGTGCTCCTGACCCTCTTGAAGTAATTGAAAAAGAGATGAAGCAGTATAAACCGGCCATCAGGGACGCTATTATATCTGTTTTATCAACTAAAACAACCGAGGAGGTATCGAGCCTGGCGGGCAAGGAGCTTGCAAAAGAGCAGATTAAGAATGCGATTGACCCCATTTTTAACGGGGAAAGACAGGTTATGAGGGTGAGTTTTGGCTCATTTATTATCCAGTAAGCAGAGGTGAATTAATTAATGGCAGATGCTGATAAACTTTCACAGGGCGAAATAGATAACCTTTTGTCTTCTCTTACGGCAAATCTTAATGAGAGTGAGATGAATGACAATTATTCCCCTTCTTTTATGGAAAATCTTGAAGAAGACAGAAGGGGCTATAAGCTGTATAATTTCAGAAGGCCCGATAAGTTCTCAAAAGACCACCTGAAAGCCCTGCAAGACATACATAAGGAATTTTCAAGGCAACTGTCGCTTTTGTTAAGCGCTTACCTGCGTTTAACAATGGGGGTAGAGGTTGTATCGGTTGACCAGCTTACCTATGATGAATTTACCCGCTCCCTGCCTGCACCTGTCACTGTTTGCGTGTTAGAACTCAATCCCCTGCCCGGCCAGATAATCCTGATTATAAGCCATGAAATTACTTTCTCGGTTGTTGACAGAATGCTGGGCGGTACGGGTTTAGGTGATATAAAGCCGCGTGACCTGACAGACATTGAGGAGGCGTTGCTCAAAAAGATTTTTGAAAAAATAGCAAAAACCCTTGAAACGTCCTGGAAAGGAGTTTTCCCCGTAAGGGGCACTGTTGTGGGGGTTGACAATAACGCAATCCTGGCCCAGCTTGCCAGCGCGAGCGAAATAACAGCCCTGACCACCCTGGAAATTCAAATAGCCGAAAAGCAATCCGGCTTGCTAAGTATTTGTTTTCCTTATCCCGTGCTGGAGGGTATATTGAGCCAGCTGAGCACCCAGCAAATTTTCCGCGCAAAAGGCATTAAGTCCTCGCAGGAGGACAAGGAGAATATACTGGAGAGAATAAACAGCTCAAATATCAGGGTTAATGTCTTACTCGGGCAGACTGACATAACGATAAGTGATTTTATTGACCTGAAAGAAGGCGATGTAGTAAGGCTGGATAACCTGGTGAGCAATAATTTAGTTGTTAATGTTAATGAAAAGCCAAAATTTGTCGCAAGGCCCGGCACCAAGAAAAATAAATACGCGGTTACGATTTTAGATGTTATTGAAAAAATTGACAGTTTATAAAACAAAAGAGGACTAAAAAATTATGAGTGATAAAGTTTCTAAGGAAGATATGGACAATACGGGGGAAGTTC
>JANQGS010000285.1 GCA_028277195.1 Candidatus Gastranaerophilales bacterium | reverse complement strand
TGTGCAAACCAGCACCTTTGACAACGAAAAAATAACCCCTGAGGAAATATTAAAAATGATTAACCTGCTGGCAATGCAGCAGAAAAATTATCACCTGGGAAAGGCTTCTTAAACACAACACACACTGTCTCCATTCTCACAACTCTCAAAATAAACCTCCTTCCTTTTTCTTTAGACTCGCTAAAAACAACGCTCGTAGGTATATGTAAAGTAAGTCAAAAAGACTTCATCCCCTAAAAGGGGATTTTTTATTATACTGCTCTCAAATTAAATTTCAGATTTTGACAGGTAAATGCCTGGAGCAGTATAGGCGAAGCAGGAGTGATGAATTTTGGAAAATCCGGCTTTGCCGCGCAAATGCGGACAGCGCCGCCTGCTTCGCCCGGTTTTCCGAAATTCAAACTCGTTTTAGTATACTATTTCTTCCTTGACTCAAGGTGGCTCCTGATGTCCTCAATCGTCACGCCATTCCTGACCATAAGCGTCATAATAAAATACGCCAGATCAGAGATTTCCCATATTAATTCATCCCTGTTCCCGGCCTGCAAAACCTCAAAAGCCTCTTCATTAATTTTTTTCTTCAGGATGTTTTCATCCTTTAAGAGCTTTGTGGTATAGGAATCCTCGGGAAGTTTAACCAGCCTGTCAAGAAGTACGTCATACAAAGTTTCAAAATCAAACTCAGCCCCGCCAAAACAGCTATGCTCACCTGTATGGCAGGCCGGGCCAAACTGGTCTGCCATGAACAATAATGTATCCCGGTCACAATCATATTTGACCCTGACGAGATTTTGTATGTTCCCGGAAGTCTCTCCCTTTGTCCATATAGTATTCCTTGACCTCGAGAAATAAGTCCCCTGCCCTGTTTCCAGGGATGTTTTCAAGGACTCTCTATTGCTGTAAGCCAGCATAAGAACCTGCTTTGACCTTCTATCCTGAACTATCGTGGGAATAAGCCCGTTATTTTTCTCAAAATCAAGCAACTCGGCAAAAGCCTCCGGCAGGTCAATTCTGCCTGTATATACGGCCATGCCGAGCTGGCATCCTGCCCCGGCATTATCAAGCCTTATTATTTCCTCGACCGAGCTGATTCCTCCGGCTGCAATAAGCTCATTTTGGGTAATTGCCCTGATATTCAAAATAGCGTCAATATCCGTTCCTTCCATAAGGCCCTCTTTTTCAACTATTGTGTAAAGATATGCCGAACAATAATCATCTATTTCCCTTACAAGCTGCTCGGGGGTATAACCTGATTCCCGCTGCCAGCCCTGTGTAACAACTTTACCCTTGTTTGAGTCTATGGCCACTATAACTTTTTCCCTGGGAAGCTCGGAGAGGAAGTCCTTTGAGGCGGCTGTTCCTATGATAATTTTTTTCGCGCCAAAGGATATGATTTCCTTTGCTCGCTCAATTGACCTTATTCCCCCGCCAACGCGGCATTCAGCAATTTTACAGAGCTTTTTGACCAGCTCATTATTGTTACCCCTGCCCATTGCGGCGTCAAGGTCAATAACAGCTATTTCCCCGAATCTGCCAAAATACTTTGCCAGCTCAAATATGTCTTCTCTTTCAAGTACTTTTTCTTTGCCCTGTTTGAGCTGGACCGCTTTTCCGTTCATTATATCTATGCTTGGTATTATCATTTCAGGTTTTCCTTTGCTTATTTTTGCTTATTATACTATTTTTTTGGTTGTAACAACCTGGCGCCCCAAAAATTAAAATTCTTCAAAATCGGCCCACCCTCCCGCCCTGATTGAGGTTAAAGGCC
>JANQGS010000162.1 GCA_028277195.1 Candidatus Gastranaerophilales bacterium | reverse complement strand
CGGGCATAGTCCCGGCAACCGCGTCATCCGCGAAAAAGTTAGGAGGCCCGGCGGGCGCACCGTCCGTCAGTTCATAAGTACCGCTTCCAACCGGGTTCTCAACCATATATTGACCGGTTGTCTGGATAGCGTTAAAAGATGTTGCAAATTCATAAGCCAGTGTATCCAGGTCGTCCATAACCGACTTTACGGTCAGCTTGCCGGAGGCCGAGCCTCCCATTTCCAGGACCGCCCCCATTTTACCCGAGCTCACAAGGGAATAGGCATCAGAAACCAGTACCCCTCCCGATTCATTCTCTATTTGCAGGATAGCCGGGTTATCTATATCCCCCGAGGTTACGCTAAAGTAACCTGTCTGGGTTTGCCCGCTAACAAGCAGGGTGTTTTCAAGGGAAACCGTTACAGAACCGTTTGACTGGTTAGTAATTTCCACCGGGATATACCGGGCAATTTCATCAAGCAATTTATCCCTCTGGTCAAGAAGGTAATTCGGGGAAGTTCCCTGCGCGGTTGAGAGGATTATGGATTCATTCAGGTCCGCCAGTGAACCCAGTTTAGTGTTTAGGTCATCGGAAAAAACTTTTATCTTACTGCTGGTAAGCGTTTCAGGCCTTGTATAATCGCCGACAAGGCTGGTCCTGAGGCTCTCCAGCTGGGTGTAAGTTGAATTAAACTTGGTGGTCAGGCCCACTGCTTTTTGAACAACATTGTTCCTCATTACAAAATCACTGGAGTCTGATGACAGCTGGCTTAGTGAATTGTAAAATTCGTCCAGTGAGCTGTTAATGCCTGTTGTATCGAGTTCGTTCGTTATATCTTCTATAAGGCCGGCATTTTCGCTTAATTCGTCATAGTAATACAGGCCGGTGCTTTCGTCCCTGTAGTAATTATCCAGGAACGTGTCCCTGTTCCTTGTTATTGCGTCAATAACAGCCCCCATTGAGTCCTGCACCGCATTCTGGGGAATTGTGGACGTATTGCCGCTGGTGAGCTGTGATATTTCCGCTCTTTGCTTACTGTAGCCCGGGGTGTTAATATTGGCTATGTTGTTATTAATAAGGTCAATAACCGCCTGGTTCAGAGAGAGCGACCTCTGGGCATTATATATTCCAAATAATGTTGATGTCATAATTAACCTCCGTGTTTAACTAAGCCTCATGTACTATTGAGCTTATTGTTTCAGTATTCTCTTCCCGGCTAATCTTTCCCCTGTTGTTATATGACGCGCTCTCCGGCACTAGAACCTTTGTAATGGACAGTATTGAGCTTTCCACTATTTTAAGGGCATGTTTGAGCAGCTCAGAGTTAAGGTTATTCTTTTGTTCAATATTAACCAGTTTGTCCTTTAGCTTATTTTTCAAATTTTTTATATATTGCGGAGGGTTATCAGGATATATTTCCTTTCTTTTTTCCTCGAGTTTTTTTACGGCTTCGTTGTATTTTTCCAGCTCAATATCTGTTTTTATGAGCCCTTCTATGTCACCTTTTATCAGGTAATCGTTTTTTTCGGTTATGTATTTTTCCAGTTGCGAGCAGGCATTGATTTCCCGCTCCAGTATTTTTTCAAGTTCCAGTATTTCTCTTCTCATAATTTTTCCTCCCTGTTTTATGCGCTATAGTCTGCAAAAAGGCTTGTCCCGTATTTCAGCGCATGGTGTATATCGTCTTCTTCAATGCCTGGCAGGTTATACTGGTTGGCGAAATTTTTTATTTCCTGTATGCCTTTATTGTCATTTCCGGAAAAGCCCGGGGGGATTGTTTTATCAATAGCTTCTCCCGGGGATTCAGGCTGCTTCAGCTCTTTTTGGGCTTCGCAATTACGCTTCTCAAAGGCTCTTTGTGCCCTTATAACCTGTAAGTTATCTATTTGTGAACCTATACCGCCTATTGTCATTTTTACACCATATCCTTCATCTGTTCATAAATCTGTTTTGCAAAACCAAAGGAGGTTTCCGGTCTTGAGGAAATATCCTTTGCTATCTCGTCATAAAACATGGACTTGTAGAGCTCTTCGCCCCTGCCGCCCGAGAACATGCCGTCTTTTTGGATTGTGGTTTCCAGCGCCTTGAAAAGCTGGTTTATAAAAACAGCCTCAAACTGCCTTGCCGCGGCCATTAATTCTTCCCTGTCCTTAAAATCAAGCCCGGAAAGGTTTTTAACCTCGTTTTCCTGAAGGCTTAGCTGTGCTTCCTGTAGTCCGGTTGCCTGTATCATTTAAATAATCTCCAGAGTCGCCTGTAAACTTCCCGCGGCTTTTAATGCCTGCAAGATGGATATTAAGTCGTAAGGTGTAACCCCTATAGAATTCAGGGCCCTTACCAGCTCGCTTAAATTTGCGTTTGCCGGCATTTCAATAAATTGGCCTTCCTGTTTTGCAACGATTATTTCCGAATTGGAAAAACCCATTGTCTCGCCAACAGAGGCGAATTCCCCGGGCTGGGAAACCTCATTGGTCGTGGTAACGGTAACGCTCAGGTTGCCGTGCGCCACCGCCGCGGGCAGGAGTTTTACGTCATTGCCTATTACTATTGTCCCGGTTCTTTCGTTTATTATGACTTTTGCTATTGAATCAGCGCTTTTAAGGGTCATGTTTTCCAGTATTGATATAAACCTTACCCTGTCATCATTAAAATCCCGGGGAATAACGACCCTTACGGTGCTCCCGTCTATTGCGCGCGCCGGGGCAATGGTTTTGCTTACCACTTCAGCCATCCTTGCGGCCATTGTAAAGTCTGACTTGTGCAATACCAGCTTTAACCCGGTTTCATCGCCTATTGCGGTTGTTATATCCCTTTCAACGATTGCGCCGTTCGGGATTCTGCCGGAGGTAACAATACTGGTCCTTACAGAGCTGCCCCCCGCGGAAACACTCGTCCCGCCCACGCTTATCGGACCCTGGGCAACTGCCACAACCTCGCCGTTCGGGGCAAGTAAATGGGTCTGGATAAGCACACCACCCTCAAGGCTTGAGGCGTCGGCAAGCGATGACACTGTAACGTCAATCCTGTCACCGCTCCTGGCAAACGGGGGAGCCATTGCCGTTACTATAACCGCTGCCGTGTTGCCTTTCTTAATGTCATTGGGTGTATCTATTACCATTCCCAGGTTTTTCAGCATGGAAACGTTTGTTATCTGGGTTGACCGGCTGTTATCGCCCGTGCCGGGGAGCCCTACCACTACCCCGTAACCCACAAGCTGGTTTTCCCTTATGCCGTCAATATGGGTAACGTCCTTTATCCTTACCTTGTTTGCCCAGACCGGCTGGCAAAGTATTAACAGGGTTAAAACTATTATTATTTGCCTTATTTTTACCATAATGAACCACCGTCTCCTTTTATAACTAGAATAAGTGACTGAATATCCTGTTTATTAAACTTTCATTATCATGCCTTGATACCGTACCATTGCCCACTACCGCAAGCTGGAGGTTTGCCACGTACTGCGAGTCAACGCTTCCCGCGTTGGTTATAAACCTCGGGTCAACTATCCCGCTCATAATTATTTGCGTTTTTTCCCCCGAGTTTATTGCGACTTTCTTGCCCTGCACCACAAGGTTTCCGTTGGGCAATACCTGTACAACCTGTGTTGTTATTTTGTCCTGGAGTTTTAGGGTCTTTGTAACGTTTGCCGTGTTCTTGGTGCTTGAGCTGCCGCCAAAACCGTCCAGTTCGGGCAGGTCTGTTCTTATGTTATGCCGGGGGTTGGTAAATATATCCTCTATTACCGAGGTAAAGTTATCCTCCATTGTGGACGAGCTCTTTAAATTAAACTGGAGGTCATTCATCACGACAGCGTTCTCGTTCAATATAACCGTGATTACATCGCCTATTGTTTTTGCCCTTACGGTGCTGAAAAGAGACCTTGGCTGAACCCTGTATACCGATTGCGAGGCGTTTACCTCAAACAGGGATTCCGCTGCCGCGCCGTGTCCTATTGCTATTAATAAACCCAGGTATATTATTTTTTTCATTCTTCCCGACACTCCTAAATATTGACCAGAACTATGTTTTTACCGATTATTTTTCCCACGTAATTTTTTTTGTACCTTTTATTTTTTACCCTTATGTAATCCCCGATTTTGCCGCTTGTCACCGCAACCGCCGGAATGGTCACCGACACCAGCGGTGTTTTGAATACCAGTGAAACCGGGCTGTTTTTGACTATAGTCGGAACTTCCTCAATGTAGCCGGCATTTATAACCTCTCCGGGCTTAATATTCCTTCTTGCAAGATATTTTCCCGGATTAAAATCCTTTTTTAAGACCCCGCTTAAGCCGGAAGAAATCTCTTTTTTCTCCAGCTTCAGGTTTTTAAGGGTTTCTCCTTTTTTTATCCAGCCCCGGGCTACCCAGACCTTATCGTAGAGTTTAACGCTTACCCTTACCCCAAAAGATTTAACTTTTATATTATTTACAAGTATTTTTACCTTTACGATTGATGAGTTAAGGTTTTTATAGCCCGCCTCCGTTTTAATTTCCACGTCCCCCTCCGGCACGTGTATTGTTTGATAGGGCAGGGCGGTTATCTCAACTTCTGTTTCACCTTCATAGCCGTTTTTCAGTCGTTCAATAATGTCCTTTTTAATTTCCCGGCAGAGGAATTGCGCGTCCAGCACAGCGCTGTTCGCCTTATTTACGAGGCAAAAAGACATTATTAAGGTTAAAATTATTGTTTTATAAGATATCATTAGCTCATCCTGTTAAGTATTCTAAGCATTTCATCAGATGCCCTGATTAGCTTGGAGTTAGCTTCAAACGCGCGCTCCGCCTGAATCAGGTTTATCAGCTCCTCAACCACCTGCACATTAGAGCTTTCAATAAATCCCTGCTGTATTGTCCCGAGTCCTTCCTGTCCGGGGCTGCCTTCAACCGGTGTGCCTGACGCGGCTGTTTCCAGGTAAAGGTTCTTGCCCGCCGAGGACAAGCCTGAGGGGTTAGGGAATTTTACCAGGGTTAATGTGCCTATTTCCGTCTGGGAGGAGTCGCCCGCTACCCTGACGGAAACCCTGCCGTCCGGGGTAATGGTCACTTCCTGCGCGTCTGTCGGGATAGCAACCTGCGGCTGCACTATAAAGCCGTCGCTTGTTGTAATTTGCCCGTTGGCGTCCATTTTAAAGCTGCCGTCCCTTGTATATGCAACTGAGCCGTCGTCCATCTGCACCTGGAAGAAGCCGTCTCCTTCTATGGCCAAATCAAGCCTGCCTCCCGTTGACTTAAACGCCCCCTCGTTAAATTCCTTTACGGTTGCCGATGTTTTTGTTCCCAGGCCTATCTGTATCCCGACCGGCTGGGTTGTGCCCTGGAATATCTGGGCTCCTGATGATTTTATTGTCTGGGATAAAAGGTCCTGGAATTCAGCCCTGGACTTTTTATATCCCGCTGTGTTCACGTTGGCGAGATTGTTGGATATTACGTCTATATTTAGTTGTTGGGCCAGCATTCCCGTTGCTGCTGTTGTTAAAGACCTTAGCATTTTTTCCTCCCTTGCTTGTTAATTATTATCTTATTACCCGCCCTACGTCATTTACGGCTTTTTTCATTGTTAAATCAGCGCTGCGCACTACTTTTGAGAGCGTTTCATATGTTCTTGTGCCTGTTATTGAATTAATCATGCTCTCGATAACGTTGGCGTTTGAGCTCTCCAGATAGCCCTGCGTAACCATATAGTTATCAATTGCCAGGGGTTTGTTTTCCTTGTCAATATTCCTGAAAAGGGTGTTTCCCATGGCTTTCAGGGATGAAGAGTCCTCAAACCCGACCACTTTAAGCCTGTCTACCTCCTGCTCCTTTACCATTATCCGGCCATCACCCATGATAACAATATCGCTGATGCTGTTAGCGCCTAAATCCAGGTCTATGCTTCCGCCGTTTTCCCCGAGGACAACATCACCGGCTCTTGTTACCAGGTTTCCGTCCTCGTTAATGAAAAAGCCGCCGTTTCTTGTGTAGCATTCCTCACCCGTGTCACTTTTTACAACGAAAAACCCGTCACTGTTCAGGGCAACATCAAGCGTGCCGTCAGTTTTTAGAAGAGCGCCCTGCCTGAAATCAAGCTGTGTAATGTCAAGCATGCTTCCCATACTTAGAGAACCGAGATGGACGTCTTCCTCCAGGCCCGATAATTCCTTATCCTTAACTGCCAGCTCATGTATGTCCTTAAACGTAGGGATTAACTGCTTAAAGCCGGGCGTGCTAACGTTGGCCATGTTATTTGCAATGATATCATTGAGGTCACTTATACTGGCCATCCCTTTAGCTGCTATTTCTATACCTCTAAACATTTTAACCTCCTGCTTTCCCGGTCACTTAGGGATTTTTCTGCAATTCAAGCACTTTTTTAACGTAATTCCGGGTTTCCTCAAAAGGTGGGATTCCCCCGTATTTATTGACGTTATGCGGGCCGGCATTATAGGCCGCCAGCCCGAGTTCCACTGAATTATACCTGTTTATAAGGTTTTTCAGGTATTTTGTCCCGCCCGAGATATTCTGCTCAGGGTCAAACGGGTCTATAACCCCCAGGCTCTGGGCGGTTAAGGGCATTAACTGCATTAAGCCCTGGGCTCCGGCGTGGGAGACAGCATTTTTTTCGTAATTTGACTCAGCTTTTATTACCGCGTCAACGAGATTTTTATCGAGATTATTTTCGCTCGAGTATTTTTCTATAATTTTATTTATGTCAGTATCATTGTTTTTTGACGGTTCTTTGTTTTGGATTTTTTCATTCAAAACCGTCTTAAATGAAGATATTGTCGGGGCAAATTTATGCTCAAGGCTGCTTATTCTTGACTCAATCTGCCTTATGCGGGATAAAGTTATTTCTAATCCTGATAATTCCATCCTACCCAAATCTTTTTTCTTTTTTACTTAAATATGTATACAAATACCTACACGTTAATATTAAAATTACACCATGCAGGGGGTCTTTAGCATCCTACACAAGATGTATATACAAATTTAAAGGTTAACCCGAAGGTTAATTTAAAAGATATACTGCTCCCAAATTAAATTTCAGATTTTGACAGGTAAATGCCTGGAGCAGTATAGGCGAAGCAGGAGTGATGAATTTGGGAAAATCCGGCTTTGCCGGTTTTCCGAAATTCAAACTCGTTTTAGTATAATATGATATACAAAGTTGCACTCCTCTTGTAGAAATATTAAAATGAGTGTTCTTTACGCTTTTTCCAAAATCTGTATTAAAATTGCTAATGAAACAATGCATAAAAATTTAAAACATGGCCGGAAAGGATAAAATGAAAAACAGCAAGGTTAATAAGGTTATATATGAGTTAATTTTTCTTATTGCTAAGGAATATAAGGATTTTCGAGGTTGTTATCTTTATGGCTCAACAATAAGAAAAACTTTCGACAAGTCTAAAGATATTGATATTGTTGCTATTTTTGATTATATTGACCGAAATAAAGATTTAAAAATCAGGAGAATAGTCTGTGAGTTAATGTATAAGCATGATGTTTATATTGACTTTCATGCCTATACTCTTGATTCCCTGGCACAAAATCCTATATATTATGATGAAGTTATAAATAAAGGTTTATTTTATGCAGCAGCATAATATTTTTATGGCTAAATATTCTGTTGAAAAATCCGATAAAGCCCTTGACACTGCCTTTAAGACACTCGATTATGACCAAGCAAACAAAAACCTCCCCTAACAACCGCATAAACCTCATAGCCAGCCATATGTATAAACAGCATAAGGAGCATGGTGAAGCTGCTGAAAACACAAAAAAACTGTTTGAAAAACTGCTCAGGGAGCTGGAAAAAGTCGCCCGGGAACTGCAAAACAGCTTCTCAAAAAGAAACCTGAGCCCGAACAGCGCCCTTTGCCAGATTGATTGCGACCGCTCTGTCGGCATTATAAGCATTCTCTGGAACAGCATCAGTTTTACCACAAGAGGCAACACAAAACCCCAGGCCCTTTACAGGGAAGGGCTTAACCCCCTTTTTACCGGAAGGATACTTGCCCTTAACGGGAATTTTTATGATGCTTCCCTTGATATACACGACCAGGAATACCCTGATATTTTGGAGTGCGAAATAGCTTCCCTATACGTGCCTGCCGACAAAACCGCCCCGGCTGTCCTGAAAATAAGGCATATCGGGGACGAAGAATTTCTGCTGAACCAGGCAGACGCTCCCGGGGAATTCCTCATGCGCACAATAGAAATTATATGCGGCGGAGGGATTTATCATGAAGAGTTTGACTGCTGCCCGGAGGAATAGGCGCGTATGCCAGCATGTTTTTGTAGTTGTAAAGTGTGTTAATGTACTCAAAATCTTTTGCGTTTGAGCTTTCCGGGCTCGCGCTGCCTGTTTTGTCTCTTCTGCCGTGTTTTTCCATTTTATTTTAATCCCTAAAGTATTGAGTTACCATTATAATTTTAATTCTAATATGAATTCATCCTGTATTTGCAGTAAAATTTAGCTGTTCGGGCTTTGCCCCGCATTTACCATAAAACAACTATACATGAATGAGTTTGAATTTTTGAAAACCGGCAAAGCCGGATTTTCCAAAATTCATCGCTCCCGCTTCGCTTATACTGCTCCAGACATTAACCGTA